>JAAZGC010000226.1 GCA_012511425.1 Clostridiales bacterium
CGATCATGGTATCCTGCGCGCCCATTCCGTTGGGCGCATAGGTTCCGGCTTCAAGGATTGCATCAAGAGTGGCGCGTTCCGGAATTTTATCGGTATAGGATCGGACGCTGCGGCGGCTAAGAAGTGTTTTGATTGTGTCGTTCATCGTTTTTCCTCCTGTTATATTGTATGTTGGTTTGTTTACGTTCTGTAGTAATTGATAAGGCAACCGCTGAGGATTATATCGCGTTCTTCGTCGGTAACCTTAGGCATTGTAAGGGTGAGTTCCGAAACGGAGTTTTCGTTTATAAGGTAAGCCTTTATATCGGGGGCTTCCGTTATCAGCGCTTCGCGGATGCCGGGAACAAAGAGCCACATTCCGGTTTTTATGCCGGAGATATCACCTGTAAACGGAAGCATACCCCAGTTTATAAGGTTTGAGCGATAACGCTTGGTCGCGTAGTCGACGGCGATATTCGCCATGCCGCCCAGCACGCGCTGGCAGGAAGCCGCCTGCTCTCTTGCCGAGCCGTCGCCGGGTCTGTTTGCGCAGATGACCGAGCCGATTTGCGGTTCTGAACCGGATTTTATTGATTCTATTGCTTTTTCGACATAATCGGGAATCGGTTCGCTCACGGCGGCTTTTGCCCGCGCAACGTATCCGGGGTCTTTTCTTGACAGCGTAAATTCGGCAAGCCGCATCGGATTCGAGCGGAAGGATGAGGTTTCGCCTGATGGAATCAGCTCGTCGGTGGTGGTAACGGGGTCATCTATGACCGACGCCGCAAAAAGCAGCAGATCTACTCCGAGCGGGCTGAATTCCGGCCAGTCTTTGATGTTCGGTCCGTATTTAAGAGCGGTTCCCTGCTCCGGATTGCCCCAGCCGTTATAAACGCGGCTTACATAGGCGGAGTTGTCGTAATAATAATCGTATTCGCGGAATTCTACATCGGCGGTGTCGGCGCCTTTGATTATGCCGCCGTTTGCCGTAGTGACGGCTATCGAGCGGGCGTCCATAAGACCGACCGACGCCGACTGATCTTCTTTCGGCTTAGACCCTTCTCGGTTGGGGAAGTTGCGGGTGGTATGGCGGATCGAGAATCCTTCGTTTGCGGGCACGTCGCCTGCGCCGAAGCAGGGACCGCAGAAAGCGGTGCGGATAGTTGCGCCGGCAGTAACCAATTCCGACATCAGGCCGTTTTTGAGCAGCGCCGAAAATACCGGCTGGCTTGCGGGATATACCGACAGTGCGAATGCGTCGGCGCCGACCGTCTTTCCGCGGAGCGCGTCAGCCGCGGCGCATAAATTCGAAAATGCGCCGCCGGCGCAGCCGGCTATAACCGCCTGATCCGCCGCAACTTGTCCATCTTTGGTGATTTTTGATGTAAGATCGATCTCAAAATCTTTAAGAACCTTATAGGGGTCTGCGTTAAGCTCGCGGATGGTTACCGTGTTGCTCGGATGGCAAGGCAGGGCTATCATGCACTCGACGGAAGAAAGATCGACTTTAATTGCTGAGTCATAGTAGGCGCCTTTACCCGGTTCAAGAGTTTTGTAATCGCCGGGACGGCCGTGGATTTCATAATATTCCCGTGTCTTGTCATCGGTTGCCCAAATTGAAGAAAGACAGGTGGTTTCGGTGGTCATCGTATCGACACAGTTTCTGAAATCGATGGGAAGATTCTCAACTCCGGGGCCGACGAATTCGAGAATCTTGTTTTTCACGAAGCCGTTTTTGAACACGGCGCCGATTATCGCAAGAATTACGTCGTGCGGGCCGACTCCGTTTTTGGGTTTGCCTTCGAGGTATACGGCGACTACCGGCGGCAGTGAGATATCATATGTACGGTTGAGCAGCTGTTTTACAAGTTCGGGACCGCCTTCGCCGATGGCGAGGGTACCCAAAGCGCCGTAGCGGGTATGGCTGTCGGAGCCTAAAATCATCCGTCCGCATCCGGCGAATTCTTCGCGCATATATGAGTGGATGACCGACTGATGCGCCGGCACGAAGATACCTCCGTATTTTTTCGCCGCGGAAAGACCGAATACATGGTCGTCCTCATTTATCGTTCCTCCGACGGCGCAGAGGCTGTTATGACAGTTTGTCAGCACATAGGGCATCGGGAAGCGGGTAAGTCCTGACGCTCTGGCGGTCTGAATTATATTGACATAAGTAATGTCGTGCGAAGCCATTGCGTCGAAGCGGATTTTCAGATCCGACATATTGCCGGAAAGGTTATGATTTTTTAATATACCATAAGCGATGGTTTTCTTTCTTCCCTCTTCGAACGATGAAGCTTCCGCGGGAATCGAAGAAGCGTCGCAGAGCTTTCCGTCTATATAATATACGCCGCCGGCGATAAGTTCTACCATATTTGAATATCTCCTGATTAATTATTATTCGAAAAACATTCTTTCCATAAATCTTTCGCTGAAAACCGGATCGGAGGAAAGCTCGATGTAGCCGGTTTTTTTATTGAGAGCGTTGAGGCTTTCTCTGAAACAGGAGTCTGTGAGCCACTTTACCGCTCCCGCGCCGGAAGCGTTTCCAACGGCGGTTATCTTCGATTCGAGCGCTGCGGGAATCAACCCGATCAAAGCGGCGCTTTTCCGGTCGATAAAGGAACCGAAGCCGCCGGCGAGTATAACCCGGTCAACGTCGCTTTCTTTTTTGCCGGTTTTTATAAGTAAAGTGTCAATCCCGGCAGCTATCGCGGCTTTTGCAAGCTGAAGCTGGCGAATGTCTTTCGGGGATAAATACAACCGCCCGTCATCGGTCAGATTGAAATTTTCCTCCATAAAGCCGGTTTCATCGACAATGCCGTTCCTGAGCAGCTCTGCCGTCAGGTCTATTAGCGCCGAGCCGCAGATACCGACCGGCGGAAGTCCTCCGATTGTTTCAAAAACCGATTTGCCGTTTTCGAGTTTGATTTTATTAATAGCTCCGTCGATGCCCGCCGAGCCGCATTCGATCCCGGCGCCTTCAAATGCGGGCCCTGCCGCTGCGGCGCAGGTCATAAAGCCGTTTTTATCACCCAAAGCGATCTCGCCGTTGGTGCCGATATCAAGGTAGAGGGTTAGACCGTCCGCCGTATCCGCGCCGCAGGCGCAGAGACCGGAAAGGATATCTCCCCCGACATATGAGGCGGCGCAGGGCATGAACCAAACCGGGACATTATTGCAGCAGAGCCCGATATCTTCCGAGTTCAACTCATATCCGAACAAAGTCGCCGGTGTGAAAGGAGCTACTGCGATACCGGATGGATCGATTCCGGCGGCGATATGCTGCATTACCGTGTTGCCGGCAAAGGCAAGATAACTTATCTCTTTTCCGAAACTTTTAACAGCTTCGTCGATAGCTTTTATTATTGATTTTTGGAGAGTTTCAAGCCCGTTTTTCTGCTCTCTTATATACGAAAGCCTTGATATCACGTCTGCTCCGTAGGAAGTCTGCGGATTCACAAAGGATTTTACATCGACTGCAGCGCCCTCATCCATCAAGCAGAGATATACGGCTACCGTTGTGGTGCCGATATCAACGCCGATTCCCCAGCCCGGAGCGACGGGGGTTCCGAAGGGCTTATCGCCGAGACTGCTGCCGGTAAGTACCGAAAATCCTGCGGATTCCGAAGGATAAGCAGTAAAATCACCATCGGTACGAGCGCGGCAGGCAAGACGGATGCCGTTTTTGATTTCCGCTTCGGTCAGGCGGGATTTTTCGATCTCGGTAAGAGGGGAAAGCTTCCCTTCAAGCCTTATTTTGCATTTGCCGCAGCTGCCGAAGCCGCCGCAGGGTGCCGATATGTTTATACCGCGTTCCCGCAGCAGCTCCATTACCGTCTTTTCTTTATCCGGAGAGGTGAAATAAAGCGATTTCGACATAATGACAAGCTCCGATCAGTCGCTTTCTGCTGCGATTTTCTTCTTATATGCAGCCACAAGACGGCTTGCGCCGATGCGTTCGGCGCCTAATTTCAGATAATTTCCGGCTTGCTCCAAGCTGTCGATACCGCCCGATGCTTTGACCTTAGTAATTCCGCTGACATGATCGACCATCAGCTTTACATCTTGCGGCGTTGCGCCCTGTCCGACAAAACCGGTCGAAGTTTTGATATAATCGCAGCCGGCTTCGCTCACAAGCTCGCAGAGTTTGATCTTTTCATCGTCGGTCAGAAGACAGGTTTCGATTATTACTTTGAGGATTTTGTCTTCGCAGGCTTTACGCATGGCTTTGAGCTCGTTCAGCACAAAATCATATCTTGCGTTTTTAACATTGCAGATGCTTGCGACCATGTCGATTTCATCGGCGCCGTCCTTTATAGCCATGGCGGCTTCGTAGCATTTGGATTCCGTAGTGTTGTATCCATACGGAAATCCGGCAAGGGTATCTATTTTTATCATGCCCTGAGTATAGAGCTTTACTTTTCTCACATATACATTCGGCACGACAACCGTGGCGCAATGACAGCTCATCGCCTCGTCGCAGGCGCGTTTGATATCCTCCCATGATGCGGACGGCTTTATCATGGTGTGATCGACGCGGAAAAGTATCTCAAGATCATTCATAGTTGAATATCCTTATTTTCCTGATTTTTCTCACAAAATTCTTTGACCATTGGCTGATATGGTCGAGGATGTATTTCATCTGACCGACCATGGTTATCGTCATCAGAGCGAAAACCGCGAGTATGAGCGCCGGACCGAAGCCGATGCTTGTAAGAGCAAAGAGCTTCGGCAGGAAGATTGCCGCCAAAACAAAACCGACGGCGGAGACGACAAACACAATGACACGCAATAAATTAAACGGTCGGCAGACTTCAAACAGCATGTTGAATCCGACAAAACCCATGAGTATTGTACAGACGGTGCCTATTTGCGCCGCATCTATGTCAAAAGCCGCTCTGAACAGAATGCAGCCGGTTATAACCACGATATTCGTAATCGCCGCCGGCAGGGCTCTGTAAATTACGTTCCTTAAGAAGTCTCCCTTTACAAGCGAGGTGTTGGGCTGGAGGGCGAGGGTGAAGCTCGGCAAACCTATCGTGAATATAGATACAAGCGAAAGCTGCGCCGGAGTGAACGGATATTGGAATGTAAAGAATATCGAGAGCAGCGCCATCACTATCGAAAAAATGTTTTTTACCAGAAACAGAGAGGCGCTCCGCTCAATGTTGTTGATTACCCGCCTGCCTTCCGCAACCGCCGCCGGCATTGATGCAAAATTCGAATCAAGCAGGACGAGATGAGAAACCTGGGAGGCGATCTCCGCGCCGGATGCCATTGCGACCGCACAGTCGGCTTCCTTCATTGCAAGCACGTCGTTTACGCCGTCGCCCGTCATTGCTACGGTGTGTCCCGCCGCTTTCAGCGCGCTTATGATTGTGCGCTTCTGCTCCGGGCTTGTGCGGCCGAAAACGGTGAATTCGGTGGCAGCTTTGGCAAGCTCTTCGTCGCTTTTTATAAGAGAGCAGTCGCAATTTTTTTCGGTGCCTTCGATTCCGGCGGCTCTTGCGGCATTAGCCGCCGTCAGGGCGCTGTCACCGGATATAACCTTGATTCCGACCCCCTGATCTTTGAAATATGTAAATGTTTTTTCGGCTTCGGGTCTGACACTGTTTTCGAAAATCACAAGCGCGAGAGGAAGCGCGGTCTTTGTAAGTGCTTCTCCGTCAAGCTCTCCGCCGTATAGCGCCAGCAGCAGCACCCGGTATCCTTCGTCGGTATAAACGCTTATCTGTGGTCGGTATGTGACAAAATCATCGCGCAATACAATCTCCGGCGCGCCCAAAATGTAATTTTCGTTTTTTCCGAATGACGCCGCGCTGTATTTATTTGCCGATTTAAATCCGACGACCTTTTGCGCCGTCCTCGGCTCGGAAACTCCGAGCTGCTGTTTCAGCGCCGTCATTGTAAGCGAATCATCCGACATATTCGCGGCAAAATCCGAAAGTATAGTCTCTGCCGCGGCAATGCTGCACTCAGCGCCGTCCCGGTGTTTTATCGGGACGATTTCGGTGAGCTTCATAGTGTTTTCGGTTATGGTGCCGGTTTTATCAACGCAAAGCATATCGACGCGGGCAAGGGTTTCGATGCAGCTCAGGTCATGCGCCAGGGTATTCTTTTTCGCCAGCCGCATAACGGCTACCGCCAGCGCGACGGAAGTCAGCAGGTAAAGCCCCTCGGGTATCATTCCGAGCAGCGCCGCCGCGGTGTTTTCGACCGCAACGGTAAGCTCCGAAACCGGGTCGATAAAATAGAGTTCTTTTATTATCATCGCGGCGCCGACGGGGATGAGAACGATTCCGATCACTTTGACAAGCGTCGTAAGGGATTTCATCATCCCGCGCGGCTGTTTCTTGCGCATATTCTTTGCGTTGAGAGTAAGCTTGGAAACGAAGCTGTCGGCACCGACTTTATCGAGCCTTACCCAGGTCTTGCCCGTAACAGCATATGAGCCGGAAAGGATGCGGTCGCCCGGACGCTTTACAACATCCTCGCTTTCGCCGGTCAGAAACGATTCGTCAAATGACCCTTCGCCGTGAATCACAACTCCGTCGGCAGAAGCCTGCGCTCCGGTTGCAAGAGTGATAATATCGTCGCGGACGAGTTCTTCGTCGTTTACCTCCATTTCGATGCCGTCTCTTATCACCGCGGTTTTCGGGGCGGCTATCAGGTTCAGCTTGTCGAGCACCAATTTTGCTTTCAGCTCCTGATATATTCCTATAACGGTATTGCAGAATATGACCAGCAGAAAATTAAGATGAACATACGATCCGACCGCTATGAGACAGGCGGCGATGATAATATATATTATATTGAAATATGTGAAAATGTTATCGAGCAGTATCCGCCCGACGGTTTTGACCGGCGAGTCGACCTGAACATTTGACCATCCGGCGGCGGAGCGTTCCTCTGCCTGAGCCGATGTGAGGCCTTCGGCGTATCCGGCTTCAATTACCGGAAGCTCGGTTCTTTGGAGTTCTTCCTTATGACTTTTGTGTTTACCGGGGTTTCTTCTCTTATCGTTTTCCGTAATTGTTTTATCACGCAACACAGAATTGTTATTGTATTTTTCCGTCATTTCCGCCATTTCTTGCTTTTCTTCCAAAATCACAGAAGCCGCACCCGGATTCTTTTCGGAATCCGGCGGATATCCGTATATATTCTACCATATATAAAATAAACTTTCAAGTGGATTTTTATGTATTGCATTATTCTTAATATGATGTTATAATGAACTTAAAGGAAGGTGTTTTTATGTCCGAGCCTAAAAAACTGTCCGACGGGTTCGTCAAGTCGGTATTAAAGAAAAGAGCCGCCGATTCAAACAAAGGCAGCTACGGCACTTTAAACTGCGTCTGCGGCAGCGGCCGCTTTCCGGGTGCCGCCGGGTTATGCGTCGAGGGAGCGCTCAGGAGCGGAGCCGGGATAGTGCGGCTTATGTCAATAAGCCCGGTTATCGCGGCAGTTTCGTCATATATCCGTGAGGCGATATACGAACCGCTTTCGGAAAACGCGGAGCTCGGGATTTCAAAAGAAAGTATTGATATTATCCTCGAAAAATCTTCGAAATCTACCGCCGTTGTCTGCGGCTGCGGGCTGGAATGCACGTCTGACACTTATGAAATAGTTTCGGCGCTTATCGAAAATTATGAAGGTCAGCTTATTCTTGATGCGGACGCTTTAAATGCAATTTCCACATATGACAGCGCAAAATTGTTGTCGGAGGCTAGAAAACCGGTCGTAATCACACCGCATATCGGGGAGATGTCCCGCCTCTGCGGTGATAAAATTCATGAAATTAAGGAAGACCGGGCCGGCTGCGCGATGAGATTCGCCTCCGAATACGGATGCATTACGGTATTGAAGGATAATATAACTCATATAGCCTCCCCCGACGGTGAGATTTATGTCTCATCTGCCGGTAATGCCGGACTTGCACGAGGCGGTTCCGGAGATATATTGGCCGGTATGGCGGCATCCTTTTGCGCTCAGGGATATGACGCCTTTAACGCCGCCTGCTGCGCCGTTCATCTTCACGGGTGGGCGGCGGATACCTGCGCTTTGCGGCTTTCTCAGTACGGCATGCTGCCTCATGATATATTTTATGACTTGTGTCTTGTTTTTAATGAACTTAGACTATAAGCGTTAATTTTTCTTATTTATTTCGGTTTTTTGTTTACTGTTGAACGTATTTATGTTATCATACAAATAAGGATTCTTATCACAGCTGGAGGTATAAATCATGAAAAAAGCAATTTCCGCATGGCTGCTTATCTTTTGTCTGGTCTTAACCGGCTGCGGCGCCGCCGATAATGCAGCAGAAGCCGGCGTAACCGCCGCGGAACAAACGACGGCTGCCGAAACCGAGACAGAGACCGACAGGTCTTCTATTAAAGACAGTCTTCCAGACAACCTTGATTTCGAAGGCAGGACCTTCAATATATTTTTTGCAAACGGGTTTAACTGGGATTCCTTTATCGATGTGCCGGAACAGACAGGCGATGTCGTCGAAGACACGGTTTATGCCGCAAATCAGACAGTTCAGGAACGGCTTAATGTCAACATCGGATACAAAGCCGAAGACAAAGGCGACTGGAGCACTATAAGCGGCATCGTTCAGACTTATATCCTGGCGGGAGACCCGACCTATGATGTTTTTATGGGCGAGCAGTACGGACTTGCTCAGATAGTTTCAAACGGATATTTCGTCAACGCAAACGAGCTTGATTATTTCGATTTTGATGCGCCGTGGTGGAACCACAGCTTTATGGAGAACCTTTCGATAGGCAGGGACATCCGTTATTTTATTACCGGAGACTACAACCTTACCACTCTTAATCAGGCTTTTGTGCTTTACTACAACCGCGCGCTTTATGAAAAATATTACACCGATGCCGACGGGCTTTATACGGAGGTTTTCGAAGGAAAGTGGACCCTTGACAGACTCTGCGAAATAGCAAAATCTGCGTTTATCGACCTTGACAACGACGGCAAGACCACCGAAGCCGATCAGTTAGGTTTTCTGGCATACAAAACGTATTCTACCGTCGACCCGTTCATGTATTGCGCCGACATCCCATACGCAACACGCGACGAAAACGGTTATTTCACAATAAACATGAATCAGGAACGCGCAACGGTGCTTATCGAAAAGCTGATTGATGTTTTTTATCAGGAAGGGAGCTGCTGTAATCCCAATGAAGATGTAAACCGGAATTTTGCAAGCGGGAAAGTCATGTTCCTAAGCGGGCTTCTGGGCGGCGCTAAAAACTTTCGCGACATGACCGATGATTTCGGTATCCTTCCGTATCCGAAACTTGACGATACTCAAAACAGGTACAGCGGTATGGTAGGTGACTGCGTGCTCCTCTGCGCAATACCGGTTACATCGCAGAACACCGATATCGCCGGAGCCGTGCTTGAAGCGCTTAACGCCGAAACTTACCGTTATGTAACGCCTGCGTGGTATGAAACCGCTTTGAAGATAAAATATTCCCGCGGAAGCAGCACCACCGATATGATCGACCTTGTCCGCGACTCGATGACGACCAACTTTATATTCGCCTATTCTCCGGTCCTTGCAAACGTCGGGCAGGTAATGCGTGACCTTGTTACCAAAAAGTCAACCGACTATATGTCGGCTGTCGCGAAGCTTGAGAAGCCTGCGGATAAAGCGCTTCAAAAACTGATAACCGCTTTTGAAAGCAATTGACATTATTGCGTTTGAAACATAATTGATTCTTCTGTTCTTCGCCGCTTATTCTGTCAATTTAATCGAAATAGATAAATTGACTTGACAAAACTTTCTTTTGCGTATATAATTGTAGTATCGGCACAAATCGTGCATTCCGTTAAAATAAAATAATCGAGGTATTTGTAATGATCAAAGTTGCTATCATCGGCTGCGGCGGCATCGGCAGCTACCATCTGGGTCATCTGCTCCAGTTCACCGACTTTACGAAAATAGTCGGAGTCTGCGACCTTATCGAATCGAGAGCGGAGGATTTCGCTGCAAAAACCGGCGCAAAAGCTTATACCGACTACAAAGTCATGTATGACGAGGTAAAACCGGATGCGGTATTCATCTGCGTTCCCCCGTACTGCCATGGCGAAATTGAATATGATACGATCCGCCGCGGAATCCATTTCTTCGTCGAGAAGCCGATAGCTCTCGACCTTGATCTCGCAAAAGATATCCGCGAAAGAGCGGCTGCCGCAAGACTCATAACCGCAGTCGGTTTCCAGTGCCGTTACTCGACGCTGGTTGAACCGACCAACGAATTCATAAAAAATCATCCGCTCTGCTATGTAGACTGTGTCCGCGTCGGCGGTGTTCCCGGTGTTGACTGGTGGAGAAACAAGAATATTTCCGGCGGTCAGATAGTTGAACAGACGATTCACAACTACGACCTTGTAAGATATCACTTCGGCGATCCGGAATCGGTATTCACCTACGGCGCCCGCGGCTATGTCAACGAAGTGCCGAATTATAACACCGATGATGTTTCCGTCACTTCTATCCGCTTCAAAAATGGCGGAGTCGGCTCAATTTCGACAGGCTGCTATGCCACATCCGGCGAATCATTCGACGGCAAGATCACCTTCTCTGCCCGCGACGCCCGCGCCGAGCTCTATATCCTCGGAAAGCTTTCGATATTCGGAGTCAAGCCGGAAGAAACGGTAAAATCGGAAGAAACTGCCGTAATCAAAGACGACGGCAATCTTGCAAGGTCCGAAGGCGGAGCAATTGTTTACAAAGAAACCATCGATGCGGGAATCCCTTCCGACCGCACCTTCCTCAAGGCGGTTGAAAGCGGCGATCCTTCCGCTATCCGCGCAAGCTATGACGACGCGGTGAAGACGCTTTCCTTCGTGCTTGCCTGCAACAAATCAATGGCTACCGGCAGACAGGTCATGGTTGACTATAACTGATAATTAAACGCTTTCGGCGGGGAGAACTTAAAATGTTCTCCCCGCCGGTTTTTAATTGTTATCAGATAGGGAAACCGAGACGCTTCTCCGTTTCTTCGATTATCTCCCGCGGAAGATCCGCAACAAAAACCGAATCATCGCGGCGCCAGATAATATCGTCGGAACTGCAATTCTTATGCCTGACTATGTCGCAGATATCGGCGATGACCGCGCCGGCTGTAGGCAGACTTCCGGCTCCCTTGCCGTAAAACATCATCTCGCCGCAGTCTTTTACCTTCAGAAGTATTGCGTTATAAACTCCGTTGACCGATACGAGCGGGCAGTCGGGTGTAATGCTCATCGGTTCGACCGAAAGATGTATTTTGCCGTTTTCGAGTTTAACCGCGCGGGCTGTAAGCTTCACAGCGCGGCCGGTTTTCGAGGCTTCTTCGATATCTTCGACAGTTATCCCCTCGATTCCTCTGCAGGGAATAATGCTCCAGTCAACCAGGCTTCCGAACGCCGCGGAGGCAAGAATGCAGATTTTCCGGGCGGTGTCGGCACCGCTGATGTCGTTGTCCGGGACCGCCTCGGCATAGCCTTTTTCCTGGGCTTCCTTCAATGCTTCGGCCATCGAGATGCCCTCGATTTTCATTCTTTCAAGGATATAATTAGTAGTGCCGTTGAGAATGCCGTTGATTTCGGTGATTTCGCTGACCCGGAGAGCGTCGGCTATTGTACGCAGTATCGGTATCGTTCCGCCGGCTGATGCTTCGTAAAGATATCTTACGCCGCGCTCACGGGCGATTCTGAGAAGCTCATCACCCTTTGCGGCGACTACTTCCTTGTTTGATGTTACTACGTGCTTTCCGTTTTCCAGTGCTTTTTTCGTAAAATCATATGCCGGGTGAAGACCGACGATCATTTCGGCAACCAGCTCTATTTCGGGGTCATTTGCAGCCGTATTGAAATCGGTAATGAATTTATCTTTAAGCGGATGTGCGGAAAAATCGCGGATATCGCAGATATATTTGACTTCTACCGGTTCACCCGCACCCGCGGCAATCGCGCCGGCGTTTTTTATCAGAGTTTCGACAACGCCGCTGCCGATGTTGCCGAAGCCCAAAACCGCTATTTTCATAAAAATATTCTCCTGGTTTTAATGCGGATTTCCTATGCGCTCCGCGCTTTTATTTTTTTGGAAAGCTATCCTTCAATGTTACGATGCGGTTGAGGGTACCGGGGGTTTTTGTGTCTTTTGCAAAGTAGCCGATTCGGACAAACTGGAATTTATCTCCCGGCTCGGTGTCTTTCAGCGAAGCTTCAACCATAGCCGCCGGCACTGCGGCCGCCGATTCGGGGTTCAGGAAATCGACATAGCTCTTTCCTTCGGGCAGTTCATTCATGTTTTCCTCGGTAAAGAGGCGGTCGTACAGAACAACCTTAGTTTCCACCGCGTGTTCGGCGGACAGCCAGTGGATCGTTCCTCTAACCTTCCGGTCGGTCGGGACGGCGGTGCCGGTTTCAAGGTCGGCGGTCGCATGGATGGCTGTTATGCTGTCGTCGGGATTTTTGTCGAATCCGACGCATTTGATGATATACGAGTTCATCAGCCTAACCTCGCCGCCCGGTTTCAGGCGATGATATTTCGGCGGAGGTACTTCGGCGAAGTCTTCGGCTTCGATATAAATTTCCTTTGTAAAAGGCAGCGGGCGGGTTCCGGCGTCGGGATCGGCGGGGTTATCGGGAAAATCGAAATACTCCGTTTTATCTTCCGGATAGTTGTCGATAATGACCTTAACCGGCTGCAGAACGGCTACCCTTCTCGGGGCTGTCGTATTCAGGTCTTCGCGGATGCAATGCTCCAAAAGACCGATATCGACCATGCTGTTGGCTTTTGAGACACCGACGCGGTCGATGAAGTCAAGTATCGCGGCGGGGGTATAGCCGCGGCGGCGCAGACCGCAGAGGGTCGGCATGCGCGGGTCGTCCCAGCCGTCGACAATGCCGTTTTCGACGAGATAGCGCAGATAGCGCTTTGAAAGTACGGTATTTGTAATATTAAGCCGCGCGAACTCGATCTGGCGCGGACGGGAGGGAACGTCGCAGTTGTCTATGACCCAGTTATAGAGAGGGCGGTGATCTTCGTATTCGAGAGAGCAGAGGCTGTGCGTTATCCCTTCGAGAGCGTCCTGGAGCGGATGGGCAAAGTCATACATCGGATAGATGCACCATTTGTTGCCCTGCCTGTGGTGCTCGATATATCGGATGCGGTAGAGCACCGGGTCGCGCATATTGAAGTTTCCGGATGCAAGGTCAATTTTTGCGCGGAGAGTATATTTTCCTTCCGGGAATTCTCCTGCCCGCATTCGGCGGAATAGGTCAAGACTTTCGTCCGCCGGTCGGTCGCGGTAGGGGGAGACTGCCGGGTTTAAAAGGTCTCCGCGGTATTCGGGGAACTGCTCGGGGGTAAGCTCGCAGATATAGGCGAGGCCTTTTTTTATCAGCTCCTCGGCATATTTGTACTGCTCCTCAAAATAATCGGAGCCGTAATAAAATCTGTCTTCCCAGTCAAAACCGAGCCAATGGATATCGTCTTTGATAGCATCGACGTATTCTTCGTCTTCTTTGGCGGGGTTGGTATCGTCCATGCGGAGGTTGCACTGACCGTTATATTTTACCGCGGTGCCGAAATCAATTACCAGCGCCTTGCAGTGACCGATATGAAGATATCCGTTAGGTTCGGGCGGAAAACGGGTGTGGACATAGTCATAGACGCCTTCTTTTAAATCCTGCCTTATGAATTCGTCTATGAAATTGTCATTGCTTTCCGGTTCAAGCGTGAATTTTCTTTCTTCTGACATATATCTTCTCCAATTAAAGCGAGTCGACGGCGGCGCTTATCCGGGCTTTAACCCTTTCGGCTCCGATTATCGACATTATTTCGTAGAGGTCGGGGGAGTTTATTCTGCCGGTTACCGCTATGCGGATGAACATGCTGATATCCGCAACGCTGCCTTTATATTTTTCCGGCTCGGATTTATATTGTTTCATCTCGGGGGCAAATCCCAGTTCCGCAGCCGTGACTTTGATCTTGTCAAACCAAGCCGACTGGTCGTCTGCGGGATTGTAGCTTTCAATAAAGCTTTCGAGAGCGGCTTTTATGTCGGACTTTGAAAATTCTTCCGGCCATTGGTCGATTACTTTAAAAAGGCTGTCGTAAAACAGACTGACATAGTCTTTGACATCTCCCCAGATCGTTATATCCTTGCGCGGCTTTTTCCCTCCGCGGCCTATCGAGAATATCCTTATTGCCTTTTCTCTGTCGGCTGTAAGGTAGGAATAAAGCTCCGGGTCGAAATGCTCCGCCCATTCGGTTACATCATTATATACCTTATCGGCTGTCATGCGGCTGACTGTGTTGCGGCTGACGTCGTTCAGCTTGTCTTCGTCGAAAAGGCAGCCGGACGGGCTCATTTTCTTTACATTGAACGGAAATTCGGTATAAGGTTTGTCGGGATTGGCGGCTCTCCATTCCTCGTAATTTGAATTGAGCAGGGTCATGATATACTCAACTACCGCTTCGGAACTGTAGCCTTTTTCGGTGAAGTAGCTGACCGCGGCTTCGTTGTCACGCTTCGACAGCTTCTTTTTATTGCCGTCTTCGAGCTTCATAAGCTGACTTATGTGAAGATATTTGGGCAGACGGAAACCGAGGGCTTTGAAAAGCTGGATATGGAAAGGCAGGCTGGGCAGCCATTCCTCGCCGCGGACGACGTGGGTGGTTCCCATAAGCTGATCGTCTACCGCATGCGCGAAATGATAGGTCGGGATGCCGTCGCTTTTCAGTATCACATGATCGATGAAGTTTTCGGAAACGGTAACTTCGCCTTTTACAAGGTCTGTGAAGTTAATTTTGCGGCTCGGGTTGCCCTCGGAGCGGAAGCGAAGCGCAAACGGTATTCCTCCGTCCAGCGCGGCTTCGATGTCCTCGTCCGAGGCATCACGCCATTTCGCCCATTTTCCGTAATAGCCCGGGTCTTCGTCCAAAGCTTCCTGCTGCGCGCGCATTTCGTCGAGTTCTTCGGCGGTACAGAAGCAGGGGTAAGCTTTGCCCTCTCGGATAAGCTGTTTTGCGTAGGTCTGATATATTTCTTTGCGCTCCGACTGCCTGTACGGGCCGTAATCGCCGACATCGCCGTCTATCGTCGCGCCTTCGTCGAACTTGATGTTGTAATAATCATAGGTTTTTATCATATTTTCGACCGCGCCTTCTACATACCTCTTCGAATCGGTATCTTCGATGCGCAGGAACATAACGCCGCCGCTTTGATGAGCGAGTCTCTCGCTGACTCTTGTCGGCAGAAGGCTGCCGAAGTGAACGAAACCGGTCGGACTCGGCGCGAAGCGCGTCACTTTTGCGTCGGCGGGTAAATTCCGCTTCGGATATCTCTTTTCCATATCCTCCGGGAAAGTGGTTATATCCGGGTAAAGCCGGTCGGCTAATTTTATAAGATCCATGATGTATCTCCGTTATTATACATTTAATAAGTAGCTGTTTTCCCTGCGTTCTCGTTCGAGTGATGTCGATGAGCCGTGGCCGGGATAAAGGCGGTAATCGCCCGGAAGGTTCTTTATCTTTTTAAGAGAGCGCTGCAGCTCTTCCCAGTCACCGCCGGCAAGGTCGTATCTGCCGATGCTGTCTCGAAAAATCGTATCACCGCAGAAAATCGAATCTCCGGCTATATAGCATACCGAGCCGGGAGTGTGTCCGGGGGTATGAAGTACATTTATCTTAAGCCCGTCGAGCTGAATTTCATCTCCGTCGGAAAGCAGGCGTTCGGCCGGTTTTGACGTGGTATTGCTTCCGCCGAACAGCCGCATATAGCTTGAATCGACATCGGTAAGCAGATGAGCATCGGCGCCGTGTATCAGCGTTTTTGCCTCGGGATAAAATTTTCTGAGAGGATCAAGCCCCATAATATGGTCGAAATGACCGTGAGTGAGCAGGAAATATTTGGGAACAAGCGCCTTTGCTTCAAGCTTTTCGCGCAGCTCCTCCGCATCTCCGCCCGGATCTATCACGGCGCAGCTGCCTTTGCCTTGCGGATCTGCGCAGAGAAAATAGCAGTTTGTCATCATTGCGCTGACGCGGAAAACCCAGATCTTCAATTTCCTTCCTCCGTTTATTACCAAAGATATATAATTATACCACGATATATAATTATACCACATAAAGAATATTTTGTCTATAAGGAGAAAGAATATTTTGAACATCAAAATCATGTAAACCTGATAAAATTTACCAAATTATATTGAAATAAACATCGGCACATGATATAATCATGGTATTTACAGTCAATAATTAACATATTACACATGTAGTACTGACAGAAAAAGGCGGTGAATGCCATAAACCCGGAACAAAATAACCGTCGGACAAAAGAAGGCTTCGGCCCGCTTGCGCTGACGCTTATAATTATATGCGCCGTGCTCTTTGTCGTATTCTGCGGATGGCTCAGCATCAAACTGAACATATTTGGTTATACTTCAAAAAGCAACGGCGGCTATGTTTTTACCGAAAGATCCGGTCCTTACTACGAGCGGCTCGGCAGCAGAGAAAAGGTTATATATAAAGCGGTCGTTTCGGCGGCAGAACAGCTGCTTACCCGCACCGAAACCCTTGAAACCGGACTCTCCGGAGCGGAATTCGAAAATGTTATGCTTGCTATCCGTTATGACGAGGCTGCGCTTTTCTATCTCGATACATTCGGCTGCAGCGCCGACACTTCGGAGAAGAACAGCGTTATCATGCTTAAATACAAGACCGACGGCAAGACTGCCGACGAAATGTCGGGAGAGCTAAAAGATGCCGCGCAGGAGCTTATCGGGGATTTGGGGAATAATCTGAGCGACGTCGAATATATTCTGGCTATACATGACAAACTAACAGAAAACTGCGAAAAAGCCGACCCAAAGAAACAATCAAAGTTTGTTTCGACCGCATACGGCGCCATAGTCGAAAAGAAAGCGGACGCCGCGGGATATGCGTTTGCAATGAGATATCTGCTCGGTACCGTCGGGCTTCAATGCGCGGTTGTATTCGGTGAAGCCGACGGGCAAATCCACACCTGGAATGCCGTAAGATCGGACGGCGAGTTTTACCATACCGACGTTTATTTCGACGATGCCGACTCTAAGGTCAATCCCGATCTCCCGATTCACGCTTTCTTTATGACATCGGGAGGGGATGAATCAGTACTTTTGCCGGGACGCACTCTTGATCCCGATTCGTTTTCTTTTGAATCTTCCGGGAAGTATGATTATTACTCCGACAAAGGATACAGAGCCGCAAAATCCGAAAGTCTGAAAGGCATTATCAACAATGCCGTTAACGAAACGGATAAAGAAAACCGCAGCTTTATCGAAATCGCCGTTCCCGAAGATGTCGATCCGGATTTTTTGGTTGAAACCGTCATCTCGGTCATAAAAACCCGCAGCAGCGATACCGTCGGTTTCGCTTCAAAACTTCTGCCCGAAGCCCGGGTATTTTCGACAGGACGGAACGGATACTACACGATACAGCTGTTCAGGTAATTTTACCATATAATTCAGTTAACAAAAACGGAGGATTTTATATGTCAGAATATCGCTTTAACACCAAATGCATCCAGTCGGGATACACCCCGAAAAACGGCGAGCCGAGAGTGTTGCCGATTATACAAAGCACGACTTTCAAATACGACTCGAGCGCGGAGATGGCGAAGCTGTTTGATTTAGAGGAGAGCGGATATTTCTACACCCGCCTCGCAAATCCGACAAACGATGCCGTTGCAAAGAAAATCGCCGACCTTGAAGGCGGCGTCGGCGCAATGCTTACCTCATCCGGCCAGGCGGCGTCATTTTATTCGATCTTCAACATCTGCTCGGCGGGAGATCATATCATTTCATCTGCTGCGATATACGGCGGAACTTTCAATCTCATCGCGGTCACGATGAAGAAACTGGGTATCGACTGCACCTTTGTAA
>JAAZGC010000227.1 GCA_012511425.1 Clostridiales bacterium
GAAAGCATAGTTTCCTCGTCGTGTTCGACGACGATGAGCGAGTTGCCCATATCGCGGAGTTCTTTGAGGGTGGCGATCAGCTTGCCGTTGTCGCGCTGATGAAGCCCTATCGACGGCTCGTCGAGGATATAGAGGACGCCCATTAAAGTAGAGCCTATCTGCGTCGCGAGGCGTATTCTCTGCGCTTCTCCGCCGGAAAGGGTTCCGGCGCGGCGGGAAAGGTTCAGATAGTCAAGCCCGACCGAATTCAGAAAACCGAGCCTCGAGCGCACTTCTTTGAGTATCTCCCTTGATATCTTCTGATCGGTTTCGCTTAATGAAAGAGAATTTACGAAATTCAGGGCTTCCGTCACCGACTTGTCGCAGAATTCCGAGATATTCAGCCCTCCGACGGTCACCGCCAGCGCTTCCGGCTTCAGCCTCGCTCCGTGGCACGCGGGGCATACGTTGTCTTCGACGAACTGTTCATAGTATTCGTCCTGCGTCTGGTCGAAGCGCTGCTGTATCATCTGAACAACTCCGGCAAAGCTGACGGTCTGATTGCGTCTGACGCCGTCGAAATACCGTGTTACATTGTATTTTTCCTTGCCGGTGCCGTACATCAGGGCTTTATACGCCTTTTCCGAATAATCTTTGAGCGGGGTGTCGAGGTCGAAGCCGTATTTTTTCCCGACTTCGATATAAAGCGGTCCGAGCCAGGTGCCTTCGTCGGCGGATTTGAAGCCGTTGCAGCGGAGAGCTCCGCCGCGGAGAGACTGCGATTTATCCGGCGCAACCTTATCCGCCGATATCGTGCGCATCTGACCGATGCCGGTACATTCCGGGCAGGCGCCGAGAGGGTTATTGAAGGAAAACATCCGCGGCGCAAGCTCTCCGAGCGAGATTCCGTGCTCCGGGCAGGCGTAGTTCTGGGAAAATTCTACATCCTCGTCCTTTTCCCCGTCTCTGCCCAAAACCGAGATTATCAGATTCCCGCCGCCCAGATTGAGCGCCGTCTCGACCGAGTCGCTGAGGCGGGAGCGGATCTCCGGCTTCATGACAAGGCGATCGACGATAATGTCTATCGAATGCTTTTTGTTCTTATCCATAGGGATATCGTCGGTGAGGTCGTACATATAGCCGTCGACGCGGACGCGGACATAGCCGTTTTTCTTTGCGTCGTCGAGCACTTTTTCGTGCAATCCCTTTTTCGCCTTTACGACCGGGGAAAGCACTATAAACCTCGTTCCCGTCTCCATCGCCATTATCCGGTCGATAATCTGATCCGGCGACTGCTGCTTTATCTCGCGGCCGCAGACCGGACAGTGAGGCCCGCCGATTCGGGCGTACATCAGGCGGAGATAGTCGTATATCTCGGTTACCGTACCGACGGTTGAGCGGGGGTTGCGGGAGGTCGTCTTCTGGTCGATCGAGATTGAGGGAGAAAGTCCGTCTATCGAGTCGATATCCGGTTTATCAAGCTGTCCCAAAAACATCCGCGCGTATGATGACAGCGACTGGACAAAGCGGCGGTGTCCCTCCGCGTATATCGTGTCGAAGGCAAGCGACGACTTGCCCGAACCGGAAAGTCCGGTAAAAACGACGAACTTGTCCCGCGGGATGCTTACGTCTATATTTTTAAGGTTATGTACGCGGACACCCCGCGCACGGAGAAAGTGTGATGACATATTTTTATACTTTATATATTTCAGTCTGCGCGGTTTATTTCGGCTATCCTGTCGCGCAGGGCGGCGGCGGTTTCGAAGTCGAGGCGCTTCGCAGCGGCTTTCATCTCCGAAGTCAGCTGAGCCGTCAGCTTGTCTTTTTCGTCCGCAGTGAGTTTTTCCTTAGGTTTGCGGCGGTCCTTTGAGCCGAGGCGGCGCATTGTCGGGTCTTCGTCTTCATCGGCAATGCCGATGGTATCGCGGACGGCTTTGACTACCGATTCGGGGGTTATGCCGTTTTCTTCGTTGAATTGATTCTGAATAAAGCGGC
>JAAZGC010000024.1 GCA_012511425.1 Clostridiales bacterium
AACGTGCCGTATAATTCGGAATTCCCCGACTCCGAGGAAGAATGGAATGATACCGCAGCGGGTATACGCGAGTATATCCGGCGGGGAATGTATACCTGGCTTTATGATGAAAAGGGCTACCCCTCGGGTACCGCCGGCGGCTATGTCACCGAGTTTAACCCCGAATATGTGGCGAAGGGACTTTACTGCTATGATTATTGGCGTAAAATCGGCGGTCCCTCTGTTTATCGCGCCGATGTGCCGGGAGATAAGCTTTGGAAAGCGCTGCTGCTGCCGGTGGATGGCGGAGACCCGATCGACGTCACCGACTGCCTTAACGAGCGGCGAACGCTGTATGTAAAGGTTCCCTCGGGACAGTTCTACCTCTTCATGATGAGTATTCGCCGGCTCTTTGACGGCACTCACGCCACCGAAAGCTATTCCGAGCCGCGCAACTATATAAGCCTTTCCGACCGCAAGGCGGTGCGCGAGTTTATAAACTCCACTCATGAGAATTACAAAAAGGTGCTGGGAGATGAATTCGGAAAAGGCGTTCTCGCCATGTTCACCGACGAGCCCTCTCTTATCTCCTGGAATATACGGGCAGGCGTTTTCCCGATTCTGCCCTGGCTTGACAGCTATCCCGCCGACTTCGAGGCGAAATACGGATACGAGTTTTACAAAGCCTGCACGGCGGTAGTGCTGCGCCGGGGGAACGACGCAGTTAAGCGCCGCTGTGACTTCTGGGAATTCATAGCCGACACGATCGCCGACAGTTACTTCGGACAGATTCAGGACTGGTGCCGGGCTAATAATCTCAAATCCTCGGGCCATATGCTGGAGGAAGAGCGGCTGCAGGCGCATGTATACAACTACGGTTCCTTCTACCGCTCAATGAAGCGTTTCGACTGGCCGGGCATAGATCAGCTGAACACCGAAACATCAGCGCTGATGCGTGACGGCGCCATACCAATCGCCCGCTTTATTGCCTCCTTTGCCGATATAAGCGGCGAGCATGAAGCCTTTACCGAGTTTTCCGATCATTCTGTCAGAGAACGCGGCGAGAGGGCAGGGCTTGACTGCTATTACGGTTCTGTCAATTGGCATCTCGCCATGGGAGTAAACAACTTTACAAGCTATTATTCCTGGGACGGCATAACCGAAGAGGAAACCCGTGAACTCAATCTTTATACGGCGCGTTCCAGCGGACTGCTAAGGCTCGGCAGCCGCGACAGCCGAGTCGCCGTTTTCTACCCCGAGGCGGCGATGTGGGAAAGCTATATCCCCAACACCAATGTTCGGGCTGTCGATAATTCAGAGGCGACAAAATCGCTTGACGCCGCCTTTGTCCGCGCGTCCTGGGACATTATCCACCGGCAGATCGACTTTGACTATATCGACTGTGAGCTTCTGCTGGAAGGTGAGATAAAAGACGGACGGCTGATCTTCCGCGACCGCGCATATTCGGCTCTGGTTTTCCCTTGCGCACGGGTGCTTGAGGAAGCGGCGATGGCGAAGCTTATCGAATGCGAAGCGGCGGGAATTGCAATACTCTTCTGCGGCGAAGCGCCGAGACTCTCCCGCGAAAGCGGCGAAACACCGCAAGCCGCGCTAAAAATCGCCGATGCCATTAAGGAGGGACGCATGGCGCAGGCTCCCACGGAGGACTTCGGCAGACTGCTTGATGAAAAGCTGGCCGAATCCTGCCGACCGATGAAAATCGAAAACAAAAAGGGGTTCTATCATCCTATGCTGCTGTCCCACTGCCGCGTCACCGAAGACGGAGAGCGGGTGATTTATCTTGCCAACATGGACAGCGAACCCTTCGAGGGCAGATTGACTGTTGACAGCTGCTGCGCCGAAGCGGCGGAATGCGATGCCTTTACCGGCGAAATGACAAAACTTGCCGTTGACGGCAAAATGTCACTCGATATAACCATACGCCCCGGTGAAGGACGGTTCTGGCTGCTTGACGGCAGAAAATGAGCAAATGTCCGTTATGTTTTAGTTTTTCGCTTGTCGGCACGGCAATCATCATTGTCTTTCTTTTAGAATAAGTAACAGCGGCACCCGTGTATTAAAAATACGGGCGCCGCTGTCTGTTATCGGCTGATTTCGCTGCTCTTTATCAATTTGATTGTCACGTTATGCTTGTACTGTCACAGCGCTTGCAAAGGCTGCGGCAAGCTCGGCAGCGGTAAGTTTTGTGCGGATGTAGCGGCGCTTGCAGACGGGCAGCGTAACCGCGCCGTCGGCGGCGTCAATCACCGTCTCGTCAGCATTAAGCTCATCCATCAGGACGGCGGACGGAATACCCAGCTTAAGAGTACCCTTTCCGGTCGGATGCCAGTAGGCAGCCCAACTCTCTCCGTTGCGTTCAAACACGAAAGCGCGCAGCGCGGTTTCGTCGGAGACAGCGGCCATGGTAATCGGCACAAGCTCATACTCGCCTTTCTCGTTTATGAGAAGATGATGTTCCTGCCCCGGCTCACGCAGCATAAGCTTCTGCTCGGCAGTAAGCCACTTTTTGGCGCGGATGTCCTCCCAGCGGCGGATGACCTCAAAGATATCCGCCGTCCTCGGGTGAGCTTTGAAGCTGCCAACATTGGTCTGAACGGTGATGGGGCAGTCCCAGGCGGCGGCGCGGCTGGTGCCGTATTCATACATATCCGCCTGTGTGCCGGTTGGACCCCATCCGCCGGGCGCCCAGAATCCCCACCAGCCGAAGTTGAGACGGGTGAAGTCCTGACGCATTCGGGGTGCCTCCTCGGCGGGGTATTGGTCGATTTTCTCTTTGAATACTGCAGGACCGAAGACGTCGAAGGCGTTGCCTCCGCTGAGGAAGTGCCAGCTAAAGTGAGCCTTCGCAGCTCCCTCGGTAAAGAGAGTAGGCGGGTTAAGCTTCTTCCAGACGCGGTACTGGGCGTTTGGAACATGTATCTCGTAAGGTATGTTGGTTCCCTCCGAGCCGTCGAAGTAAACGGTGCGGAAGCCGCAGTTGAAAATTTCGGCTATCTTGTCGGCTATTTCATCCTGAAGGTCGGTGTTCTGGTCAACATAGCAGCTGCTTGCGCCAAACTCGGAAACATCAAGAATACCGCCCATCTGCCCCTTGGGATGATCTTCCAAATCGGTGGAAAGAGCGCCGCGCCTGCAGCCGGTGAAACGGTAAGGATATTCGGTTATGTAACCTTCATAGGAGATAAGCTCGCCGCCGAACTGAAGAATGCGGCAGCCGTCCGCCATTACGGTGTCTTCCGGGTTCTGCTCCACAAACACCTCGGTGTCTCCGTCATCGATTGCCCTTGAAAGGGTGAATATGCGGGTTTTGCCGAGACGATGGTCGGCGCGGGGCGTCACATAGCGGGACTTCAAGCCGATATGCGTTTGCAAAAAGTGGAGCCCCGGGATAATGCCGGCAGCTTTTATCTTATCGAGCATCGCGATGACGTCCGCTTTGCCGTTTGGATATTCCGGGAGGTAGTCGTAGTTGCCGTTCAGCGCGTAGCCGCCTTCCTCCCTGCATATCGCGGTGTAGTAGATTACCATTACTCGGAAGCCGCCCGCTTTCGCGTAGGAGATATGCTCGTCGGCGTTTGAAGGATTGATTGCCGCCGTCCAATAGATTGAAGAATTAATATAGTCGCCGCGGCGGCTTTCAACTCCGCGGGGCAGGTCGTAATCTTCCTCAATATCGGCGATGCAGTCAAGAATCTGATCGCCGGGCGCGCAGACCAGGGCGGCGGGAGCATTTTTCAGTTTGATTCCGCGAATGGCGTCGGCGGTCATAATGCGGCAGCCCACGCGGCGCTCCGACTCGATACGAGTAAACGGGGACGCGGCAAGCACGCAGACGCCCGCTTTCTCGTCCCAGCTGACGTTCAGCCACTCGCCGAAGTTTTTGCGCTGTTTTACAGGAAGCTGCATAAGTCTCAACTCGGCGACCGGCGGCGGGGTCATATTAAGTCCGCCGTAGGCTTCGGGCGGACAGATAAAGTCCACAAGCGTAAAGGTAAGGTAACGTTCGGCAAGCTTCATCTCGATAACTGCCTCATAAGGCGCAATCTCAAAGCCGACGATAAGGCGATTTCCCTCGCGGCGGATTGCGTTCGCCTGATAAGTAGTGCGCTTGTTCGGATGAGCGAGCTTGACCTCATTGTTGAAAGGCCTGTCCTGAGTCACCGAGAAGAGTGAAATCTCCTCGTCGGCTTTCAGGCACTCCTCGCCGGTGGCAAGACAGATGAGGCTCTTCACAATGCAGTCCTCTGATACGGTAAGACGCAGCATTTTGTTTTCAATGACAATATTCGGCATACCCTGCTCCTTTTCTGTTGTATTTCTATGTTTTCAATATGGTTATCAGCTTAACACTATTATATGATATTTCTCTCCGCCTGTCAAGCCGATTTTCG
>JAAZGC010000025.1 GCA_012511425.1 Clostridiales bacterium
ATCCCTTTTTTTATTCAAATCAGGAATATTTCTTACTCGGGCTTCTTTTCTAACTTCAGCGGATAATTTCCCAAATAATCGAGCTTGAAGCCATTTGCCTTGTATTTTTTGTAATCGAAAGCGTTGAGCTCGTCGACGGCGAGTTTATGGAACTCGTAGAAATTATGCCACCACTCATAGCCGGTGCCAAGATCGGCGTTAAGATAGGCGTCTGCGATATCGCAGCCCATCGCGGGGGCTACATAGAAAGCGCCCATTGCGAGGACATTTACTCCGTTTCCGGTTATGGCGCGTAGAGCCGCCGGAACGCTTTCGACGACACCGGACATGACGCCGGGGCATTTGCTCGCGGCTATATGGATTCCCATTCCGGTGCCGCAGAAGAGGAGCGCCCGCTCGAATTCGCCTTCCGAGATTTTTGAACCGACGCGAAGTCCGATTCTGTGGAACATGTTTTCGGGATCGTCGACCGATGGATCGGTTACGCCGAGGTCTGTGATTTTCCAGCCTTTATCGCGAAGGTGCTTGCATACCGCTTCTTTCAGCGGATAACCTGCAAAGTCGGCGCCGACCACAAGATACTTGTCTTTTACTGTCTTCATCATGCTTTCTCCTTTTGATTTATATTAAAATTGGTTTATCGTCTTTGAATGCTATCTGCTGCCTCGAAAGATACCAGCTTTTACCCATATCCGCCGAGCCCTGATAATATAGCAGGATGTCTCCAGATTCAGTTTCGTAAATATAAGGATGACCGGATTCGCATTGGTTCCAGCTACCGGGAGGACCGTTTTTCATAAGCGGTTCTTTTATAAACAAGCGGTGGAAGGTAAAACCGTCTTCCGAGACGGCGCAGCCTATCTGCTGAGGTTCGCAGTTATATGCGCCCGCATAAAACAGGTATACAAAACCGTCTTTTACGAGAGCTGCCGGGGCTTCGATACAGCGCTTCTCCCATTCAAGCTCCGGTTTTAGTATAATATCCGGATACAGCTCCCAGCTTCGGCTTGAAAAATCGGAAGACAACGGCGCGGATGCGGCTCCGAGCAGCTGGTCTTTCATATCCTTATCTCTTGTTGCGAAATAAAGCAGGAGCTTATCACCGAAAACACATACATCGGCGTCAATGGCTCTGCCGCAGGACCATTCCGGCATTTCCGCCCAGGGGCGGCGCGGGGCGAAAACGGGATTGCTTTCATCTTTTATAAAATTATATCCGTCTTTTGACACCGCGTGACAGATGGCGTCAAGTTTTCCGTTGCCGTAGGTCTGATAAAACAGATGAACTATGCCGTCGATTTTTATCGCCGCGGGCGCGCCTATTCCGTTTTTTTCACATTCCTGAGTTATCGGCAATTCTTGGTTGAAGATGAAATCTTTTCCGTCATCCGATTCGGCTATTCCGATTCCGAGGGTATCGTTCATAATCGAATGATAGAGCAATGTTTTGCCACCGATTTCGATGACTGCCGGGTCTTTTGCAAACAGTTTTCCGGAGACTTCGGATTTATATGTAAAAAGCATTTTTTCTCCTGTTTTCTGCGGAGGCAAGGCAGTTTTGTGTACTTATATTATATCATCATTGATGCAAAATCGCAAGTGGCTTATATGATTTATGGAGACGATTTTTTATTTGATATCCTGATTTCTGTCTGATAAACGAATGCCCGCGGTTTTTGTGCTTGACACCGTAAATAATTACGGCAGACCTTTTTTTGATCTGCTGCTTTTTTATCAGTCGTATCTTTCGTCGATGACGCGCTTGGTTTTTTTCTCGCTTCTCGGAAGCACTCCGACTTCAACTACCTTGACAAGCGGGGTGAAGCCGATGCGGCTTTTGACCGACGCCGCGACCATATCCGCCATATCAAGGAAATTGACCCTGCCGTTGGTTTCGACATATATCCGCATTGTATCTCTGCCGTCAAGATGGCTGATGCGTATCTGGTATTCGCTCGAAAGCTCCGGGAAAGTCGCAAAAATTTCTTCTATCTGCTTGGGGAAAACGTTTACCCCCTTGATTATCATCATGTCGTCGCTGCGGCCGTTGATTGCATCGATCCTCGGGTGTTTTGATCCGCAGGGACATTCTCCGGGGATTATACGGCTGATGTCATGCGTACGGTAGCGGATAAGGGGAGCGCCTTCTTTTACAAGGGTTGTGATTACTATTTCTCCGTATTCGCCGTCGGGAACATTTTTGCCGGTTTCCGGATCGATTATTTCCAAATAAATGAAGTCATCCCATATATGCATTCCGGTATCGTATTTACAGCTTATGCCGATGCCGGGGCCGTAAATCTCGGTAAGTCCGTAAATATCGTAAAGCTCTATCCCGAGACCGTTTTTTATCCTGTCGCGCATCTTCGGGCTCCAGCGCTCGGAACCGAGCACGCCTTTTTTGAGGAATATTTTATCTTTCAGACCGCGCTTCTCAACTTCCTCGGTTAAAAGCAGCGCGTATGATGAGGTGGCGGTTAAAACCGTCGTCTTCAAATCCTGCATCATCTTAAGCTGCTTGTCTGTATTTCCGGGACCCATCGGAACAACCATTGCACCCAGTTTTTCGGCTCCGAGCTGGAAACCGATTCCGGCTGTCCAAAGCCCGTAGGCGGGTGTTATCTGGATCCTGTCTTCAGTCGTGACGCCTGCAAACTCATAGCAGCGCTTGAACATTTCCGACCAGTCATCGACGTCTTTGGCGGTATACGGGATTATGACCGGGGTGCCGGTAGTGCCGGAAGACGAATGAATTCTGACTATCTCACTCTCCGGGACTGCCATAAGTCCGAGGGGATAAGCATCGCGGAGCTCCTGTTTATCCGAAAACGGAAGGTTTTCGAAGTCTTCTACTGTTTTAACACCGGTAATGCCGGCTTCTTTCTTCTTTCTACCGTAAAAGTTATCCGCTTTAACAAGCCTTTCTATCTGGTGGTTGACTTGATCGAGCTGTGTCTGATTGATCTGCATATATAACCTCTGAAAATATTATCTCTGTTTTGTATAATAAAGTGCTTCTCTGTTTAGCTGCCTGAATTTTTCCGGAATTATCTTATCAATAGCCGATAAAAGCGCGTCTTCGTCTATTCCGAGTTCACCGCTTCTTGCGGCTGCTCCGAGCAGTACAACGTTAAGTACCCTTGAAGAATCGAGCTGAGCTGCTGCCGCTTCCGAGTCGACCAAGGTCAGCCGCTTGACGGTTGATTTGAGGAAGTCCATTATCTCATCATAAGGATAAACAGACTTACCGATCGCAGCCGAAACCGGCATCACCGGCCGCAGCGACACTATCGCTGCCCCTCCGCAGCGGAGATACGGAAGCATACGGACGACTTCTGCCGGCTCAAATCCGATAATTAAATCGGCTTCTCCTTTGGCTATCAGCGGCGAGTTTATATCCTTTCCCAGCCTGATATGCGAAAATACCGAACCGCCGCGCTGCGCCATGCCTATCGTTTCCGCCGAGCGGACGTCCAGTCCCTTTTCCATCGCGGCAGCCGCTATAAGTCGGGAGGCCATTATGGTTCCCTGCCCGCCTACGCCGCAGAGGATAATGCTTTTATTCATTGCCTTTACCTCCGCTTATCGCTTTTGTCGGACAGATCTGCTCGCATAGGGTACAGCCGGTGCAAAGCATATTGTCGATAAAAGTCTTTTTTCCTTTAAAAGTAAGCGCCGGGCAGCCGAGTTCTCTTATGCATTTTTTGCAGCCGACGCATTTTTCTTCGTCTACGATCGATCTGCCTTTCGGTTTTGTAAGCACTACACAGTGAGACTCAAAGATAATCGCTTTGACGCCGGGTTCGTCCGCAACACGCTTCACATTTTCGACTGCTTTTTTATGGTCGAGCGGGTTCAGCGTCTCGACGGTTTTTAGCCCTATCGCGCGGAGTATCGCGGCTATCGAGACTTTCTCAACTTTTTCGTCCATCATGGTGATGCCTGTGCCGGGATGGGGCTGCTGACCGGTCATCGCGGTGGTTGAGTTGTCGACTACAACGACCGTCAAATCTGCTTGATTGTAAAAGGCGTTAATAACGCCGGTAATTCCGGAGGCGAAGAAAGTGGAGTCGCCTACAAATGCGAAGCACTTTGTATCCGGTTCAGTATGGTAAATTCCCTGAGCAACGGTTATTCCCGCGCCCATGCAAAGACAGGTATCGCACATATCGAGCGGCGCGGCGTTACCGAGGGTGTAACAGCCGATATCGCCGCAGAATACCGCCTTTTTGCCTTTCATTGCCTGTTTTACCGCATAGAAAGAGGCGCGGTGAGGACATCCGGCGCAGAGTACCGGCGGTCTTGCCGGCAGAGCAGGAGGTTGTTCCGTCGATTTTGCGATATCAGGCTTTTCAATATTCAGGAATTTATTTAAAGACGACTTTACCGAATCGACGGTGTTTTCGCCCGAAGCGGCTATATCCGATGTGAGTTTGCCGCGGATTTTGACTTTGAGACCGTATTTGCCGCAGACATATGTCAGCGCGCGTTCGATTACCGGGTCAAGCTCCTCAATGCAGAGCACTTCGTCAAGTCCGTCGAGAAATTCCAGCGCTTTCTTTTCCGGGAACGGAAAAGGGGTTGCGATTTTTAAGATTTTAGGACGATCGGAGCTGCCCTGGGCGTCAAGGGTATACGTGAAATTTATTCCGTGGGTCGCGACGCCTTTTTTTGATGATTTCAGGCTGCCGCGCGAAGCGAGTATCTCATTTGCGTGATAATCGGAAAACACATCGGCGAGGGCGGCATTTCTCGCCTCGATAAGCGCATGGTTCTTCTGCGACAGGCGTGGGAAAATGACCCATCTGGAGCTGTCTTTAACAAATCCTTCCGGAACGTTTTTGTAATATTCGTCTTCGTCTTTTATTTCTATCGCTTCATAGCCGTGATCCACCCGCGTTGTTACGCGGAAAAAAACCGGAGTGCCGTATTTCTCCGAAAGCTCGAAGGCTTCGCCGATCATCGTGTATGCTTCCGATACCGATGAGGGGTCAAATACGGGGACTTTCGAAAACATCGCAAATGTACGGGTGTCCTGTTCTGTCTGAGAGGAAATGGGTCCCGGGTCGTCGGCAACAAGAACTACCATGCCGCCCTTGACGCCGATGTATTCAAGGCTCATAAGCGGGTCGGAGGCAACATTCAGCCCTACCTGCTTCATCGTCACCATAACCCTGGCGCCGCAGTATGCCGCGCCGGCGCCGACTTCCATCGCCGCCTTTTCGTTTGTCGACCATTCGACGTGAACATTGCCGGGGTTCCTTGCGGCGACCGTTTCCAAAACCTCGGTCGAGGGAGTGCCGGGATATCCGGCGACAAGATTGACTCCCGCCGCCAAAGCTCCCAGGGCTATCGCCTGGTTGCCCATCAAAAATTCTTTATGCATTTTAATTCTCTTTTTGAATATTAAGGCGGTTAAGCCTTGATAAAACGTAAATGATATTATACCACGATTTTATAAAATATTCAACCGAAATGATTTAAGAGGTATTGAAAACAATAACAGTAATTGTATCCCCGGTTATTTTTGTCTGACTCGGCGCAATAAAAAATCTCCGGAGAATTTTCCGGAGAACAGATAAAATCAAATACATACAATAATTTTCTAAGTCGAACTTTATTTATGCCCCAATATCTCCTGCTTTGCCGGGGAGCTTCTTGCGGTGAGGTCGGGGAAACGGCGCTCAAGGGCTGCAAAGGAGATTTCGACATCCTCATGCACCTCGGCTTCTGATGTTGCTCCCACAGTTATCATGTCACAGTCGCGGATGACGTTCCAGTTGAAATTCAGGCCGACAAACGGAGTGGTGCGGCCGGCGGCAAAAGGCTTGATGGTCATAACCGGTTTTTTGGCGTTATTTATAATCCTTGCGACGCTTTCGATCTCTATCTGCATCAGAAAGCCCATGCAGTTGAATATCTGGATATACGTTTCGACATCATAGCCGTTTGAATCGCAATATAGGATTGCCTCCGGCATATGGGCGGAGAGACCCGGAATCAGTCTCGCATCGCGTATCATCGAAAGATAGTCGGGCAGGCGGACGATTTTCTGAAGATTTTTATTTACCAGCTGCTCCATGCTGGAATGGTGGATAAGGCAGAAGGTCGAGCCTATTTCGGCGCTGTGTTTTATCACCTTCTCGGCTTCGGCTCTTGCAGAGGCGCTGTCGTCGACATTCATTACGGGGGTGTCGATGATTATTATTTTCTTTCCGGATTTTTCTTCGGCGTATTTAATTGCTTCGAAGCAGATGGGGGTGGTGCTGACGGGACCCATTACCGCGTCTATGCCGTATTCGAGATAGGCTTCGAATATCGGATAGAAATCTTCTTTTTTCTGATAGCGATCTTTTATGCCGGCATCTGCCGCCGAGCTGCGGTGGCTGTAACCTAAAAGCCAGTTGGTACCGATCAGCATACGCGGCAAGGAAACACCGCCTACCGTGGTTCTCGGAAATATTTTGCTCATATCAGTTACCTTCTTTTGTTTTGTTTCTGTTTATCTACATTATAGCATGGTCGGGGTTTTATGTCAATATGCCGATACCAAATTACCTGTTTACATCATTACAAAGAATCGATATATTAAAGGCATATGATCCGAAATTCATATGCCCGGGTTATTATTCCGTTCGTAAACAGCGTACCGTGAATCTGGTGGTTCCGTCGTAGGTACAGGTGAAAAGCGTCAGCTGCCATTCGCTCGAGATCATATCTTCTATTGCGGTCGCCTCGAGAACCTCCACTTCGGCAACTTCAAATTCGAAAACATTGCCGTCTATGTCGGTGAAAGTTATCCTGTCGCCTATTGAAATGCGGTTAAGACGGCCGAAATGAGTTTTATAATTATGTCCCGATATAACAAGGTCGTCCTGATAAACGGTTCCGCTGTAACGACAGGGGGCAAGCTTCAGGTTTCTGTCGCTCCAATCTCCCATGATCGGCAGACTGAGCCAAAGCGACGGAATATCGAGTATGCCTATGTATCTTGATCCGTCGAGGACAACGGCCGGCATATCCATTTCCGGATTCAACTGATAGTCGGGAACGAAGTATTCACTCGGTGTCAATGCCTTTTCGGCGTCATTTTCAGCGGCTATTTCCGGTTCCTGAAACAGCTGAGTGTTGATTTCATCCGTTGTTTTGTATTTTTCAAACGCCTCTGCGTTTGACGATATTACCTCTTTCAGCTGTGCAGCCGCTTTTTCCGATACTTCCCCTGCATTTTTTTCCTGCACACGGTTGTATATGAACAACGCTAAGGCTGCCGCAATCAGCAGCAGCCCGAATGTTATGAAAAATTTTCCCTGTTTTTTATTCATCGTCACGATTCTTAATCTTTATAACTCCGAACACGGTGGAAGCAAGTCCGACCGCTCCGAGCAGCGGAACCGGCCACTGAAGCATACCTGTCTGGGGAAGCTGAAGAGGCGGATCTTCAATAACAGGTGTTTCCGGAACATCGGGTTCAACATAAACAGTTTCAGGGACTGTTTCTATTTCAGTTTCCGGTTCGGTTTCGGGTTTTCTGGTTTCCGGTTCTGTGACTTTGGTCTCAATAACCGTGGTTTCCGGCGCTGTGGTAATAATAACGACAGGCGGCGGTGGCGGTATTATCGGCGGATAATAGGGAGCTTTGGAGTTGGTAACAACATATGTTATTCCCTCGAGTCTGATAACTACCGTATATCCCGTCGGAACGTATTCGATAAGCGCCCATTTATGACCGGCCGGCAGATTTTTCCAGTCATGACGCCAGTTATTTTCGGCACTCAGACGGACGGTTTCATATTTCTCTCCGTCGCAGATAAGAACCACATCGACGAAAGACGGACGCATACCAGGAGCTCCCGCGTCATTCCATATCTTGATGACTCTGCGGTCGATGGTGTCGGGAAGTTCTTCCACACTGATCTTGACGTTGGAAACAACGTCATACACAACTTCATCATTTGTTTCGTCAACATACGGAACAAGCACAAAATACGGCACCGCTTTAAAGGTTTTGTTTCCTATGGTTACGGTATCGCTGATAACAAGATACAATCCGTGCTCCAGCTGAGGGGCGGCATTCGGGTATGACGCCACACCGTTTGCATCGGTGACATCGGTATCATAGGGGGTAAGGTTATCAGCGGCAACGAATCCCGCCAGAGTCTCGGCGATTGCCAGCCACTCATCGTTGGTTTCAATCATATCAAGAGAAACCGGATAAGCCGCAAAATCCGATGTCAACGTAAAGGTCGGGAAATTATCGGCATCGGCGACACGGTATATTGAATATTTCATGCCGCTGACCGGTTCGGAGCCGGATTTCGCATTTAAAGTAAGAGTTACCGGCGCATCGGGATCAATCTGCGCCGCGTATGCCGGTAAGCAAAGGCTAATCAACATGACCGCAATGATCATTGAAAGCCAGATACGATAATTTTGTCGTTTCATATGTTTTACCTCGGTAAAGGGAGTCTTGGTTATCAGCGTTTCAGTTTTTTTACCGCATCGATTATAACGACGCCAAACATCAGGAGGATGAGCATGGCAATCGCAAGAACCGCTGCAAGAATATATGATGAGATCTGAATTGCGTCGGCGGTGACGCGGATGGATTTGGTATCTTCAATGACGGTTTCAACCCTGTGACCTCTTACAAGGAGGCGATGTGTGTTGATACCGTAGGGAGTGCAGGTTACAAGGGTACAGAAATCTTTGCCGGATTCGATCATTAGAGATGAAAGGTCGGTCGGCTCGACTATCAGAATCTGATCGACCTGATATGTCAGCACTTCGTTCATCGTCCTTATCAGAAACTGATCGCCGACTACGATCTTATCAAGGTCGGTGAAAAGCTTTGCCGACGGCAGACCGCGGTGAGCGGAGAGGACGGTATGCGTCGATTCGCCTCCGACCGGAAGCGATGAACCGAGAAAATGTCCAACCGCTTTCTGAAGCACCGCTTCGGATACACCGTGATGAATCGGGAGGGAGCAGCCGATCTTTGAAATCTCTATATACGCCATGATTCCGGTATCGGTTACATTAAGGATGGAATTATATTCCTCTTTCTGCTCATCGCTCAGCTCCCAGTTTACGCCGGAAGCTGCGAGTGTTTTGTTATATGACCGCGCTTTTGATATCATCTCGTCGTAAACGGCCGTGTCTATTTCCTTGACCGCTTCGGAGTATGAGATAATCGCTTTGGTCTGATTGAGCGAGTTCCAGTAATCGGAGAATGTCGGGTACAGCAGCAGGGAGAGCCCGATCAAAAATATTAACAAAAATGCGAGTGTCTGAATTTGCTTCTTCATCGGGTTCTCCCGGCGGCTGCACCGCTCCCGGGGTATTCCCCGGGAGTGTGCAACCA
>JAAZGC010000026.1 GCA_012511425.1 Clostridiales bacterium
ATTCAAGTAACCCAAATTCTCAACAACAGTGCCGATCATCTCAAGATCTCCTGCAGTAACGGGAATTATCATAAATCCCGACCAGTTAAGGGTTTCGTAGTTTTCCTGAGTCTCGTCGTATTTAGGCAGCGGCAATATTCCGAAATCGGTATCCATTTCCCGGAAAGTCGAGGCAAGGGAAAGGGGCACAAGATAGAAGAGCGCCTTTCCGGCGTTGAAGTCGATCGGCGGAATTCCCCCGATGTTCGGATCATAAGCATGAGAATATTCCCAGATAAATGCGGAGTTGCCGGAGTAAAGCATGGTCTTGAATTTGTCGATGATATTAACTGTTTTTTCGGTGTTTATCGTTATAACGGCGCCTTGTTCGGGATCGGCAGTTATAATATACTGACCGCAGGATACCGGAACCGAAGCAAACTGCCACCCGAGCTCAGCGACAAAGCCGTATTGGTCATTCTCGGTAAATTCCGAGTCACCGTCGATGTCGAGAGAAGCGACGGAGGCATATTCGGCAAGTTTGTCCCATGTCCATTTACCGTCGAGGGTAAGCTTGTAAAGATCTTCATGAACATAGTTATCATTCAATAGTGTATTGAAAAAGATAGAGTTGACATCCGGCAAAATGAAAGAGTTTACGCAGAATGGAAGCACTCCCGAAATAGTCATACGGTCTTTAATGCTTTGATTCCAGTATGATTTTTGAAGATCAATTCCCGGAACATCCAGCCAGTTGACCACAAGACCTTGCTTTGGATATTTTACAAGATCGGTGGCGCAGTGTGTCAGAGCAAGCTGATACGAATCCATACCGGCTGTGACGGTTTTATTTACCTCTGTTGAAATGGTATTGATATCACCTTTCGTTATCCAGGTCATATCAATGTTCATTGCCTCTTCGAGTTTTATGGTGCGGTCGTATATGGCATCGTTTACGGCTTCACCGTTATTCTCATCGGTAAAATAATATGAGTTGTAAAGCGACCAGCTCGGGTAGAGTATATTGAATATGGCTTTTTCGTAATCCGCCTTAATAATATCCGGCTTGTCTCCCTCTTCGACAGTCTCGGTAATTGTCTCCTCGGGTGATAGCTCGCTTGAGGAACTCTGAGATTCAGATGCTATATTTTCGTTTCCCCCGCAGGCAGATAAAAATGCAGAAATCAGCAGGCAGGAAAGAATTAATGCGGTTAATCTTTCTTTCATGTTTATACCCTTTAAACCCCGATACCGTAAAATCTGATATTATATATGTAATTATACCATCATGCGGAGGTAATGTCAACGGAAAAAACAACTTTTCCGACTGCCTTTGCCAAAGGTTTATTGCATAAGACTTTCGAATTTATATCTTCGCGCTTGAAATATTAATAAAAATTTGGTATAATATTCCCATTATTGTGTACTATTGATTTTCGGGAGATATATTATGCCTATTACTGATATGCTCCGCAAAAATGCGGAATTATACGGAAACAAGACCTCTCTTATCGAGCTGAACCCCGCCAAACAGGAAAAGCGCGAGGTGACCTGGCATGAATATGAACTTGTCGAGCCGCTCAGTTCCGATGCTTACCGCAGGGAAATAACCTGGAAGGAATTTGACAACCGCGCCAACAGAATGGCTAATCTTTTGCTGAGCCGCGGTATCGGCAAGGGCAGTCATGTCGCTATCCTGCTTATGAACTGTCTTGAATGGCTCCCGATATATTTCGGGGTTCTTAAAACCGGTGCCGTTGCGGTTCCTCTGAATTTTCGCTATACTCCGGATGAGATCAAATACTGCCTCGATCTTTCCGAATCCGATGCGCTTATTTTCGGACCGGAATTTATCGGTCGTGTTGAGTCTATCTGCGATAAGATACCTGATGTAAAGCCGCTCCTTTTTGTCGGAAGCGATTGCCCTACATTTGCCGAGAGCTATGACCGTCTTGAAGCGGAGCAGCCCGAAAACGACCCGAATATTGAAATAACCGATGACGAAAACGGAGCTATATATTTCAGCTCCGGTACAACAGGCTTCCCGAAAGCAATCCTTCATAAACACAGATCCCTCGTCTCCTCCTGCCATGTTGAGATGAGCAATCATCACACTACGCATGATGACAGTTTTCTGCTGATACCTCCGCTTTATCATACCGGTGCAAAAATGCACTGGTTTGGCACGCTTCTGACTGGCGGCCGCTGCGTTATACTCCGAGGTATAAAGCCGCGCTGGATTCTCAAGGCGGTTTCCGAGGAGCAGTTGACCACAGTCTGGCTGCTTGTGCCGTGGGCTCAGGATATCCTTGATGCAATCGAAAGCGGAGAAATAAATCTTGACGACTACAAGCTTGACCAGTGGCGTCTGATGCACATCGGTGCGCAGCCGGTTCCGCCTTCTTTGATACACCGCTGGCTGAAAGTTTTCCCGCACCATCAGTATGACACAAACTACGGTCTTACCGAATCGATAGGTCCCGGATGCGTCCATCTCGGACTTGAAAATATCAACCATGTAGGTGCCATAGGCGTTCCCGGTGAAGGCTGGAAGATTCGTATAGTTGATGAAAACAAAGAAGATGTCAAACGAGGAGATGTCGGAGAGCTTCTCCTGAACGGGCCCGGCGTCATGACCTGTTATTATCATGATGAGGCAGCCACCGCTTCGACCCTCAAAGACGGCTGGCTCTATACCGGTGACATGGCGATGCAGGACCCGGAAGGTTTCATATATCTTGTCGACCGAAAGAAAGATGTCATAATCACCGGCGGTGAAAACCTTTATCCGGTTCAGATCGAAGATTATATCCGCAAGCATGACGATGTAAAAGACGTTGCGGTAATCGGACTTCCGGACCACCGCCTCGGTGAAATCGCTGCCGCGATAATTGAACCGAAACCCGGTTCCTCCTGCACAGAAGCAGATATGTATGAATTCTGCCAGGGACTTCCGAGATATAAGCGCCCTCGGAGGATTATATTCGATATTATTCCGCGAAATGCGACAGGTAAAATAGAGAAGCCGAGACTGCGCGAAAAATACTGCGGCAGTTCTATTGTCGAAACACAGATACGCAATTGACACCACATAAAATGAAAAAAAATATCGGAACCTTCTTGGCATTGTCGGTCATATGCGTTTTTGTGCTCATGTTAATGTATTTTAACATATCGGCGGCTTATCGTCCGGTTACTGCCCCCGGAGGCAAAGTTGACAGCCCTGAAGCTCTTGTAGCCGCACTCGGCGGCGATGAGGCGGCATATATATCCGACAGCGGAGTTGTTACCTATCTCAGCGACATAGCCGTGTCTGCTCCTGTCGAAATAATTTCGGGTGAATATACGATTTCAGGCACCGGCTGCTTTATGACACGTGAAGACGGTTATAAAGGATCGTTTTTTGTCATAAACGGCGGGAAACTGGTTTTAGGTAATGAGAAGGGAGCAAATACACATCCTTCTCTTACTCTTGACGGGAGCGGAGAGGGAGAAGCCCTGATTCAGACAAACGGCGGCAAGCTTGATATCTATACAGGCACGTTGCTTACCGGCAATACCGGATCCGAAAAAGGCGGTGCAATTCTCGTATCCGGAGGAAATGTCGAGATTTATAATGCAAAGATTGAAAACTGTTCTGCTGACGATGGCGGAGCCCTTGCCGTATTGGGCGGTGAACTGATTTCTTACGGCGGAGATTATCAGAATAATGCCGCAGTCAGAGGCGGATTCGCATATATCGGTGCCGACGGCAGCTTTGTTGCCGGTCAGTCGATTATATCCTACAATACCGCGGAAAACGGCGGAGCGATCTATAATGAAGGAAGCTGCACTATAAGTGAGATACCGTTGTCCTACTGCAAAGCCTCTGGGAAGGGCGGGGCAGTATACAATAAGGGCGAATTCATCATGCACGGCGGTTACGCCGCTTATAATGCCGCCGACGAAGCCGCCGTTATCTGGAATTCCGGCAGCGCGGTTATTAATGCAAGCGAATTTACGATGAATGAAGCGGTTAATTACAGCACTGTATACAACACCGGCAGTTTCAAACAGATAGCCACCAATATAAGCAGCAACACCGCATTCGAAACCTGCTGTGTGTATAACAGCGGAGATTATGTACTGACCGAAGGCGGCATAAGTTCAAATACCGCAATGATCCGATTCGGCGGTATTATAAACGATGGCAGTTTTCAGGTGGATTCGGGGAGTATAAGCTCAAATAAATCAAAAGGCGATTGCAGGCTTGGGCTTGCTGTCGTAAATCGCGGTAAAATAATTCTCAATGACAACGCTTTCTTAAGCTTCAACAACGATGTTTTGATGATATACGGCGAAAACTCAAAGCCCGAAGTCGAGATAACAAATACACTTACTGCAAACACCCCGATAATCACACTTACTCCGGCCAGAGCAGACCCTGTATCGGAAAACGGCTTCAAAACCGATTATCATCTGAAAGAAGTTCTGGTTACCGGCGAGTTGTCCGAAGTCGAAAAGCTTGCGGTAACGGTAAACGGTGCGTTTAAGTATAAAATTAATGACAGCGGCCGGATTTCCTGGGATGGCATAGCCGAAACCGATGATGGAAAGAACTTTACGATTATTGTTACAGGTGTCTCTTTAATAATCTTGGCTGCCGCTTCGGCATTTATATATGTCAAAGTTTCCCGCAACAGAGCAAAGAAAAAGGACATATCCCCGAAGCTGCGAGAAAAAGACGATGAAGATACGGCTGATTCTGATTAACGATAATATACCGTAATACAGCTTAAATCGGCTGACAAGGCAATAACAACTTGATTTTATCCGGAGGAGTGAGATGAAAAAAGATTCCTTTGCATTAAGGCTTAAAGCGGTGGCAGTGATTGCGGCGGTGATGTCAATTGCGCTGTTTTTCGTCGTTTTCCCGCTGCTCGGCCGGACCATTTCGGTAAATTATCCGGAATTTGCTTACGCTTTCTGGCCGTGTCTCGTTTATCTCTGGATAATGAGTGTTCCTATTTTCATCGCACTTTGGGAGTTTTATAAAATAAGCCGTGAGATAGGGCTTGACAATTCTTTTTCAACCGAAAACTCCGTGTCGCTAGACAGGATATCAAAGCTTGCGATCATAGACACCGTTCTTCTTTTTATCGGAGTCATCGTTATGATGGCGCTGTCGCTGCTTCCGGTATCGGTCTTTGTCGCAGCTGTTATCATCGATGTTCTCGGAGCGGTATTGTCGGTTATCTGCGCAGCGCTTTCGCATCTCGTGCTTAAAGCAAAAAAGCTTAAAGACGAAAATGATCTGACCATATAAGGAAAACTGTTCTCATGCAGGTATTAAGAACAACGGGGAGGGATTACGGATGGCGATCAGGGTAAACCTTGATGTCATGATGGCAAAGCGTAAGATGAGTCTTACCGAGTTATCATCAAAGGTTGGAATAACAATGGCAAATCTTTCGATATTGAAAACCGGCAAGGCAAGAGCCGTCCGATTCGACACTCTTGAGGCTATCTGCAGAACGCTTGACTGCCAACCGGGTGATATTCTTGAATTTACCGGTGACTCGGTAAATATTGGAAATAATGATGACTCTTTATAAGAGGAGATTTGATTAATGGGCGGATTATTTGGCGTTGTTTCAAATGAAAGCTGTGTGCTTGATTTATTTTTCGGTATAGATTATCATTCTCATCTCGGGACTAAGCGCGGCGGTATCGCCGTTTACGAGAAAAACGGGTTTAACCGATCAATACATAACATTGAAAATTCACCTTTCAGGACAAAGTTTGAGTCGGATGTCCAATCTATGGAAGGACAGCTCGGTATAGGATGCATTTCCGACAATGAACCTCAGCCGCTGATAGTCCGTTCGCATTTAGGCACATTCGCAATTACTACGGTCGGAAAAATAAACAATATCGCCGAACTCACGCAAACGATGTTTGAAACCGGTACCACCCATTTTCTTGAAATGTCCGGAGGGGATATAAATCCGACAGAACTCGTAGCCGCGATGATAAATAAGAAAAACACGATTCAGGATGGTATCGAATACGCTCAGTCCATGATAGACGGTTCGATGACGATATTAGTGCTTACTCCCGAAGGCATCTATGCCGGACGTGACCGAATGGGGCGAACCCCGCTCATTATAGGCGAAAAAGAAGGCGCTTATTGCGTAACACTTGAATCTTTTGCGTATTTTAATTTAGGATATAAGGATCATCATGAGTTAGGTCCGGGTGAAATTGTTTTTATCTCTCAAAACGGTACAGAGGTATTGAAAAAACCGAACAGAGAAATGAAAATATGCACATTCCTCTGGGTCTATTACGGCTATCCTTCTTCTTCATATGAGGGGATAAATGTCGAGAAAATGCGATATAACTGCGGCCGCAAGCTTGCTATTCGGGACAAAGGCAATATAGAGGCGGATATTGTCGCCGGGGTGCCGGATTCCGGAACTGCGCATGCAATCGGATATTCAAACGCATCCGGAATACCTTTCGCCCGACCGTTCATAAAATACACCCCGACCTGGCCACGCTCGTTTACCCCTGTTTTTCAGGATCAGAGAAACCTTATAGCGCATATGAAGCTGATACCGGTTCAGAGCCTGATTAAAGACAAGCGACTTCTTCTTATAGACGACTCGATTGTCCGCGGAACTCAGCTCGGTGAGACGACCGAATTTCTCTATGACAGCGGCGCGAAAGAAGTTCACATACGTCCTGCCTGTCCGCCGCTGCTGTTCAGCTGTAAATATCTTAATTTTTCGAGAAGCACATCACTTGATGAACTGATAGCACGAAGAGTGGTAAACGAGCTTGAAGGCGGAGCGGAAAACGCAAAAAATAATATAAACGACTACACCGATCCCGACTCCCAGAAATATATGCGGATGATTGACGGAATTCGCAGAAAACTCAGTTTCACCTCCTTAAGATATAACCGTCTTGACGATATGCTCGATGCAACAGGTATTTCACCCTGCAGTCTTTGTACCTATTGCTGGAACGGAAAAGAATAACAAAAACACAAAAGGAGCAAAATTATGCCCGACTTATTGGTAAAGCTTTACAATCTTCCTCCGATAGGAGAAGTTGAACGGGAAATGGCGGAAAAAAAGATAGTAATCCGAAAACCTATCGGTCCCGAAAATTATTATGTAATGAAGTGGATAACCGAACACTTCAGCACCACCTGGGCAAGCGAAGCGGAAAATGCGTTTTTCAACGATCCTAAGACTATTTATATAGCTTGCCGCGAAGGCGAAGACGGGAAAAACAAAATGCTCGGTTTCGCTTGCTACGATGCCACCGTTCGCGGTTTCTTCGGTCCTACCGGAGTCGCGGAAGAGGAAAGGCACCAGGGCATCGGCCGCGCCTTGCTGCTTTATTCGCTCTATGGACTGCGGGATTTAGGCTACGGATACGGAATAATCGGTTCCGCCGGACCTGTTGAATTCTACAAAAAAACCTGCGGTGCAACCGTTATCGAAGGTTCGGACCCCGGCGTTTACAAGGGGATGTTCTACAGTTGAAAATTTATATACGGTAAATTTATTTAATATAGAATAACAAAGCTTCCGTGTCATAAGTATTTTACTTTTGAGTTTATTATCGTTCCCCCCACGGTGAGCGTGGATTGAAGTCCCGGGGTCGGCGTTCACAATAGAGGCGTATAGTGACGCTCCCCCCCACGGGGAGCACAGTGCAATAACGCTGCCAACAGTATCTGATGCGCCACGCTACATTTTACTTAACTTCATTTAATTCGGATTGTTTACTTTTAAAATATCAGTAGTATAATAAAAGTTGATTATATTACACGAGGTCAGCAAAATGACACACAAGGGAACAGTAAAGCTTGAAACAGAACGCCTCTTCCTTCGCCGCTTTGCGCCTGACGATGTCGAAGCAATGTATCGCAATTGGGCAAGCGATCCGGAAGTCACAAAATACTTGATGTGGCCGACACATTCGGATGTATCTGTTTCCAAAGAGGTAATCGATAGCTGGCTGCCATTATATGAAAATTTGAATCATTACAGTTGGGCGATTGTGCTAAAAGAACTAGGCGAACCGATCGGCAGTATTGCCGCAGTCCGACAAGTCGATGAAATCAAAATGGTTCATATCGGATATTGCATAGGGCAAAAATGGTGGAACTGCGGTTATACTTCTGAAACATTGGCGGAACTTGTTCGTTTTTTCTTTGAGGATGTCGGAGTCAATCGTATTGAATCACGTCACGACCCCCGCAATCCGAATTCAGGCAAAGTTATGGCGAAATGCGGACTTAAATATGAGGGAACAATGCGACAAAACGATACAAATAATCAAGGCATCTGCGACAGTAGTTGGTATGCAATACTTGCGGAGGATTATTTTAAAAGTAAATAATCGATTATATTAATATCATAAAAACACAAAAATGCTCTTGCTCTACAAAGAGGTAAAGCATGAGTTGATAATATCGACGAAGTGGTTCAAACGAATCCTAAATAAATATCATTCGTATGCTAAAAATCATAAGTGATTTTTAAAACAAACAATGCGTTTCATCGCAAAGCGGCTGTGATACAATTATGTATACAGCCGCTGAACTATTTTATAAAGCAAACCGTTTATAAGAGAAAAAATCATCATTGACTAAACGACCGGAGTAGTATATAATAATAATTGTCGCAGAATATATCGAACTGCAACAACACGAAAAAACGACGCGAGTTTTATTATAAATAAAAACGGAGGAGAAAAGCATGAATATCTTTATTATGACCGATATGGAAGGAATAACCGGAGTTGATTCTGCCGATAACGTTTTGGTTGAAACGGAAGAACACTATATCTCATCCTGCCGCAAACTTACGGACGATATCAATGCCGCGGTGGACGGATACTTTTCCGCCGGCGCAAAGAAGGTTTTTGTCGAGGACGGCCACGGAACAGGGAAAAACTTCCTTCCCAGCACACTCGACGAAAGAGCAATCCTGGTAGATGGAATAAAAGATTACGACAGACTGACCAAAAGCGGAGAATACAGCGCCATGGCCATGATCGGAACCCATGCGATGGCGGGTACCGAAAATGCCTTTCTCGATCACACTCAAAGCTCGACATCCTGGTTCGATTACACGATCAATGGCCGCAGCAGCGGCGAGATCGCGCAGAGCGCCGCTTTTATCGGCAGATATGATATACCGATTATAATGGTTTCCGGGGATATTGCTGCCTGCGAAGAAGCCAAACGCTTTTTGGGCGAAATAGCGACGGCGCCGGTTAAACGCGCAGTCGGGCGTAACAAAGCCATCTCGTTAAAAGCCGAAGATGCGCATGCGTTGATCCGACAGGCCGCGATAGACTCGATGCAGCTTATCGGAAAAATCAAACCGTTCAAGATACTGCTTCCGGCAGAACTGAGGCTTATACTTCAGAGGACTGACTATTGCGAGGGCTACTGCAATCATCCCGGCGTCGAAAAAGTAAATTCCCGTACTGTCAGAAAATATCTGAAAGAGATTAACTCCTACCTCGACCTTATGCTTTAATACGAGTAGAATCAGTAAAAGAATCAATCGGCGCGGTATTAAAAACTTATTTATGACAACATTCCGGTCGGCATGACAATGTTCGAGCCGCCGGAGGGCGGGATTTTAACATTCCCGTAAATAATTGCATGTTTTATTGATAAATCACCGAATCTTGAGCGTATTCCGGTGACGGCTTCATCGAGAGATTCGATTCTGGCGGTATCGGCCGAGTCGCAGAAAACGCTGTATTGTAAAGGGTTTTCAGAGTCGGTCAGATTTATCGCCCTGACCACCAGAGCTCTTATCGGAAGCTGCCATTTGTAGTTTTTCTCAAAGAGTTCATACGCATATCCGGCAATAACCGATTGGCTCTGCGTCGGCACCGGAAGCTGGCACTGCCATTCCCTGAATTTGAGACGGTTGTCTCTTATGGTTACCGAAATTCCTCCGGCGCGCTTGTTCAATTCATGAAGCCTCGCCCCGACATCCTGTGAAGGATCGAGTATAAACGGCCAGACCTCCGAGCAGTCGCATAAATCCTGCATTGCGGTGTTGCCGTGTCCTACGCTTTTGACCGGAATGTCGGAGCAGCAGGAAATCACCTCGGAATGTTCTTCTCCGGTGGCGTAAAGCTTCAGCGCAAGCCCGATTTTGCCGAATTTTTGACAGAGAAATTCTTCGGAAGCATTTGCGAGATCTCCTATGGTTATAATCCCGTTTTTCAAAAGCGCAGCCTCGACGGAGCGGCCGACTCCGAGCATTTCCGACGCCGCTAAGGGCCAAACCTTTTCTTTGTAATTATCTCTGCAGATGCAGGTTACGGCGTCCGGTTTTTTCATGTCGCTGCCGAGTTTTGAGAATATTTTGTTCCAGCTTACCCCTATGGATACCGTAATGCCGAGTTCGCTTTTTATCCTCTCTCTTATTTCATCGGCGATTTTCGCCCCGTTTTTCGCTCCGCCGCTTCCGGTGACATCTATCCAGCATTCGTCCATGCCGTACGGCTCGACTCTGTCGGTGTAAGAGGCGTAAATATCCCTTGCAAATTCGGAATACTTCATATATTCGCTGTAATGAGGTTTTACGAATAAAATTCCGGGGCATTTCGAACGCGCCTGCCATACCGCTTCGCCTGTCTTGACACCGAAACCTTTGGCTATGTAATTTTTTGCAAGAACAATTCCGTGTCTCTCTGCAGGAGAGCCGCATACCGCTATCGGATGTCCGCGGAGCGAGGGATTGAGCTCGCTTTCAACCGATGCGTAAAAATTATTCATATCAATGTGAAGTATTATTCGTTCCATATTCGCACTAATTAGAATCAAAACCTAGAACTATTGCGAATACAATTATACCATTTGGAACTTATTCTGTCAATGGAACTTTGAAATTGAAGGGAAGAGTCGCATAAGTGCGACAGTTGAGCAGGAGTGATCATACTACGGTTTTAGTGTATAATACAATGAATATTTCAGGCTAATTCAGAATAACTTTACAAATGGAACGAATGTGAAATCTGACATATATTATTGACATGCCGGATATGTTGTGATATAATAAGTTTGTCGTACATGTAAATCATGTTTATAAAAATGTCATTATGACAGAGGAAAACACATGAAAAGAACAGCGATTCTGACTTTCCTGATTGCGGCAGCCTTGCTTATGACGCTTGTTGCGCCCGTATTCGCAAATGACGAAATGACGGTTCACGGAACTCACGAACCGCCCATTATGGACGGTGAAATCGATGACTGCTATATGAACCGGAGTTGAATACGCATTGGATATGGGTATCTCTGTTGCAGGTTACCTCGCCATGCTTGCTACCGAACCAAGCGGCGGTTATAACGACAACCAGCGCTTTGAAATCGGTATAGCTCTTGATGAAGACGGCACGCAGATCTGGAAAACATGCTCGCCGGCAGATGTTAAAGACTCAATCAACGAACAGGCTATCTTCACCGAAGCCCCCTTCAAATTCTTTGTTAAGCGCGATGAAGCTGCTAAAAACAATATCTACGAGTTTGCCGTACCGTGGACATATCTCGACCGTACCGGTACGATGACATTTAAAGAAGGCTCAAAAGTCACCCTTAACTACTCCTGCAATGCACATACCAGGGAAGAGTATGAAAGCGGCAATCCGCATTATATGGAATACGGCGGAGGAATCTGGGCTAACAGTTATGAGGACGGCATGATAGTAACCCTCGGCCCGTACCAGATTATTGTTGAGGAAGAAATTATCGAGGAAGCACCGGAAGCCGCAACCGATCCTGCTGTTGAAGCTCCGGCTGCCGAAACCGCAGCTGCCCCGGCTGCTGCCGAACCCGCGGCACAAACATCCGACGGAATTGCAATAGCCGTTTTGGCGGTTGCCGCATCGCTCGGATGCGCAATGCTTATTAAAAAGCGCAGAAGCTGATCATATATCATAAAATCATTCCGGCTTATCCATTGAGATAAGCCGGAATTTATTTATACCCATAAAGACTTGAATCCGGGTCAGTTATATGCTATAATTTAATCGATATAAAACAAAATCAGGAATTAAATATAAAATTGTTTCGAGGTGACATTTATGGGACTCAAGATATTCTCAATCATGCGTCTTGACACCGAGCATTTAGACGAAATATGCTCTGATATCGCACGGCAGAAGCGCGATGGAATCTCCGACTGCGCACTTTTTATGATGACACTTGTACCGGAAGGCAATCCTCCGGTTGATAAAGCAAAAATACTATGCGAAAAATACAAGATATTTAAGAAAAAACTCGATGCAATGAATATCGAAAGCGGTGTGCTGGTTCAGGCTACAATCGGTCACGGCTGGGTACTCAGCGAAATGTTTCCGTATCAGCAGTATACCGCACTTGACACGGGAGAACAATCGCAAATCGTATGCCCGTATGATGACGGCTTCAGAGAGTATATCAAAAACGCTTTTAAAACTATAGCGCTCTGTCATCCCGATATGATAATGCTCGACGATGATTTTCGCCTTATGTCCGCAAGAAGCGGCGGTGGCTGCGGCTGTCCGCTCCATATAGCTGAGTTTAACCGCATGGCCGGGACATCTTTTACAAGGGAAGAACTTAATAAAGCGCTGCATCGGAATGGAGAAGAAGGAGACAGATACAACCATATTTTCACCGAAACCCAGAGAAATGCACTTATTTCCTGCGCCGAATTAATGCGGCAGGGGATTGATGAAGTCGATCCTGCATTGCCGGGTTCTTTCTGCTGTGTCGGAAACAATGTGGAATGCGCAGAGGAAATAGCTCATATTCTTGCCGGAGAGGGGAATCCTTCCGTAGTAAGGATCAACAATGGCAACTACACGCCGCGGGGAGCGAGATATTTCAGCGACGTCTTTCTTCGCGCAGCTCAGCAGGTGGCAAAGCTCGAAGGAAAGGTTGATTATATCCTCGCAGAAACCGATACCTGCCCGCAAAACCGTTACAGCACTTCGGCAATGTCTCTCCATACGCATTTTACCGGTTCGCTGCTTGAAGGCGCAAACGGTGCCAAGCACTGGATCACCCGCCTTCACGCTTTTGAACCGGAAAGCGGGGAAGCGTATCGCAGAATTCTTTCTGCGAACCGAGGATTTTATGACTATCTTGCGGATATTTACCCCCGACTTGTTTGGAGGGGCTGCAGAATTCCGATGTCAGATACGCCGAAGTTTGACCTAAGACGTAATTATACCGGGAGCAGCGGCTGGAGTCAGTGTGTGCTTGAATGGCTTGGACTGCCGTTCTATTTCTCGGCGCATGACGGCGGCATCGTCTGTCTTGAGGGAGATGCCGATCTGAATTTCAATGACGAAGAAATACTTTGGTTTTTAAAAGGACCTGTGTTCCTTGCTTCCGATACCGCGAAAAGGCTGATCGAGAGAGGCTTCGGGAAATATCTCGGCGTTGATGTCAAAAAATGGGAAGGTCTGCAGCCCAGCGTCGAAAAACTTGAGTATCGCGGAAACGTTTGCAATGTGCAGTATAATTATATGCAGCTTATACCGACAGAGGTGTCAACAAAAGAAATATCCACGGTTTATCATACTGTTGACAAGGAAAATCTGACACGACTGTTTCCCGGTGTCACCTTTTATCAGAACAGCCTCGGCGGAAAAATCACGGTTTTCTGCGGCACACCGAACGCGCCGTATAATCTTACGACAGCCTTTAGTTTCTTAAACTTATCAAGAAAAATGCAGTTGATTAGCCTGATGCAGGAATGCGGTGAGCTTACTGTATACTATCCGGGAGACGCCGAGATTTATCTCAAGGCAGCCGAGATAAAAGATGAACCAAACAAGTTGTTTATCGCTGTATACAACTTGGGATTCGATCCGCTCGATAAGCTTCAACTGAAATTTGAAAACGAAGTGTCAAATGTGAAAAAGCTAATGCCGAACGGCAGTATTGAAGAAATATGCTTTGACCAGCTCCTCGACGGCTCTATGCTTCTTGATACATCCTGTAATACCCTCGATCCCGTTATACTTATAACAGAATTACAGCAATAATTATCAGTATTAAATATACCCATAACTCCCGTGCCGCTGCGTTTGAATTGA
>JAAZGC010000228.1 GCA_012511425.1 Clostridiales bacterium
CTGTTTTCAAGCGATTTCAGCGCACGGTTTGAAGCATTGAATTCGACCGGCAGGGTAACAAGCTGAAACAGCGCGGTCAAAGAAAACAAAGCGACGCCTATAATTGCGAGATTCGCCCATCCGAGCACAAGCCCGATGAGTATCAAAGGCCAGGAAATCTGCGAACCGATTGTGGTTATCGTAATAATTGCGGTCCTTATTTTTATCGGCAGATAGCCGGTCGAATGCTGTATAGCGTGTCCCGCTTCGTGTGCGGCAACTCCGACGGAAGCTTGTGTAGAGGAGTTATACACCTGGTCGGATAAATTTATTATATCCGATTTGGGATTGTAGTGGTCTGTAAGATTTCCGGAAATATGATTTACCGAAATATGTCCGATACCGTTGGATTTAAGTATCAGCTCGGCCGTATCACGTCCGGTCAGCCCCGATTGGTTTTGTATTTTCGAATATTTAGCAAAAACCGATTTTATGCGGAACTGCGCCCAGAGCGCAAACAGCACCGCGGGCAACACCAGTATCAGGTAGTAGTAATCCATCCGCTTAATATATCTCCTTCTTTTATCTGCCGGCCGTTTATGAAGGCTTCGGCACTCATCCGGGCTTTCCCGGCAGGAATAAGTTCGTTTATTTTTAATATGCCGCTGCCGGTCGCAACATTAATCCCGCCGCAGGCAGAAATGACGGTACCGGGTGCAGCATCGGATTTTTCGTCAATAACCGATGCTGACGCAATTTTAAGCTGCCGTCCGTTAAGTGAGCAGACGGCAAGCGGTTCCGGAGAAAGCGCGCGGATTATATCCGAAAGTTTCCCGGCAGGCAAGGCAAAGTCAAGTGAACAATCCAACTTTTCTATCTTAGAAGCGTAGCTTGCTTTTGAATCATCCTGCTTTACGGGAGTCAGGTCACCGGCGATCAGCCGGTCTATCGTCTCGACAAGCAGCTCGGCACCGATGTCGGCCATTTTAAAAGTCAATGTCCCCGAGTCATCATCAGGTGATATTAAAACTTCTCTCGAAAGCAGCATATCCCCGGTATCAAGCCCTTCATCCATCAGCATGGTTGTTATGCCGGTAACTTTCTTTCCGTCCATAATCGCCCGCTGAATGGGCGCCGCACCCCTGTATTCGGGCAGCAATGAGCCGTGAACGTTAATGCAGCCGTATTTCGGATAATCTATCACCGCGGGCGGCAGGATTTTTCCGTAAGCGGCGACAACTATAAATTCCGGCGCTTCGGTGCTTAATATTCCGGCGAATTTGTCATCTCTTAGGGTTAAAGGCTGGTATACCCTTATAGAAAGCTCCTCGGCTTTGACTTTTACGGGCGGGGGCGTGAGCCTATGCCCGCGGTTTTTCGGCTTGTCCGGCTGTGTCACGACGGAGGTTACCGGAAACCCCCGCTTTGCGAGAGCGTCAAGCTGAATCTCGGCAAATTCCGGGGTGCCCATAAACATTATCCGGGAAAGCTTATTGCTCATCTTCGCCGCCTTCAACATAATCTACTATTTCCTGCGGATCTAAATCTTCGTACATAATCTCCTTAACATCATCTTCATCAATCATTATAGCGTCATCAATATACAGCTTACCGTCAAGGTGATCAAGCTCATGACATATCGCGCGGGCAAGAAGCTCGGAGCCGGTAAGAGTCTGCTCTTCTCCGTCGAGATTGGTATATCTGACCGTTACCGTCTCGGGACGGTCGGTTATCCCCCATTCGCCGGGAACGGAAAGACATCCCTCGACATTGCGCTGCCTGCCGCTGCGCTCGGTTATTTCGGGGTTTATCATCACATATGTTAACTCTTCTTCGGTCTCGATGACAACCATCCTCCGAAGTACGCCGACCTGAGGGGCGGCAAGTCCGGCTCCTTCCGCTTCATGCATCGTTTCGATCATATCGGCGGCAAGGAGTTTTATCCTGTCGGTAATTTTGTCGATAGGGCGGCTGATTTTTCGGAGGGCAGGATCGCCGACCTTTATTATATTTAGAACTGCCATTATGAATTCACCTCTTTTTTGCGGTTATCAGTTCGGGTTTATATCAAGCGAAGCCGTTACGAGTTTGTAAGCCTGTTCGTTCATCATACTTATGATCGAATTCAAAAACTTTCTCGTCCGGCGGTTCATACCGCATTTAATCATAAATCTGAGCTGATATTTATCGTTGATTTTGTATTGATAAGGTTCAAAAGGACCTGTAACCACTACCGAAACATCTTTGTAGCTTCCGATGAGCTGCGACTTGATATAATCATTGAGCGCAACCGCGGCGTTGTATAGATGAGTTTCCCCTTCGCCTGTGAGCGTCAGTTGCGCGATGTCGCAGAAAGGCGGAAAGACGAGAGCTTTGCGCAAAGCCGCTTCGTTTTTATAAAAATTCAGATAATCCTGTTTTGCGGCAAGATGTATCACCGGATGATCCGGAGAATAGGTCTGGATAACCGCTCTGCCCGGTTTATCGCTTCGTCCGGCGCGGCCGATGACCTGTGTCAGAAGAGCGAATGTCTCCTCGTTTGCCCGGTAATCGTTCAGATAGAGCGACATATCCGCCGAAAGGACCCCGACAAGGGTAACATCCGGGAAATCATGTCCTTTGGTTACCATCTGAGTTCCGAGCAGAATGTCGGCTTCGCGGTTTTTGAAAGCGTTCAGTATCTCATCGCAGGAGAATTTCGCCGATGTGGTATCCGCATCAAGACGCAGAATCCTCGCAGCGGGGAAGAGTTTTTTCAGTTCTTCTTCTACCTTTTGAGTGCCGTATCCTTCATACGAAAGATGCTCTCCGCCGCATCCGGGGCATTTGTCCGGCACATTCGTCCGATACCCGCACCAGTGACAGGAAAGATGTCCTTCTCCCTGTCTTGCCGAATGAAAGGTCAGCGCGACGGAGCAGTGCGGACACATTATAACTTCACCGCACAAAGGACAGCGCAGGAATCTGTTGTAGCCGCGGCGATTCAAAAATAAAATCGATTGCTCGCCGTTTTGCAGATTCTTTTCGATTTCCTCCCGCAATACAGAGCCGACAGGTCCGATTGTTCCGTTCTTCAAATCGACCCGCGAGTCGGCAATTATAACCTCCGGCAGTATTGCCCCGCCGTATCTTGTGCGCAGCTCTACAAGAGTATAAGCGCCGGTTTCGGCTTTTCTGTATGCCTCAAGCGACGGTGTGGCCGATGAAAGCAGCATCAGCGCATTATGTTTTGCACATCGGTATCTGGCGATCTCCCTTGCATGGTATCTCGGCGTCATGTCGGATTTATAGGTGTGCTCCTGTTCCTCATCGATTACTATCATTCCGATCCTTGGAAACGGAGCAAACACCGCAGATCTCGTTCCGATACAGACATCGACTTCGCCAGCGGACATCCTCCGCCAGCTGTCGTATCTTTCCCCCGCAGACAATCCGGAATGAAGGACCACGACTCGATCTTTGTAATATGACCGGAAGAACCCGACAGCCTGAGGGGTAAGGGAAATTTCCGGCACTAAAACTATTACCGCCCGTCCGATTCCGTTTTCATCGGGAGGGGAAGCGATAACTTCGTCTATAAGGCGTTTTATGACACGTGTCTTGCCGCTGCCGGTAACTCCGTGCAGCAGCGCGGCTTTCGGCTCGTTTGTCCTGTAGATCTCAGTTAACTTATCGGCGGCCTGCTGCTGTTACGGGCTGAGAACATTGTCATCGGGCTGTGGTTCCGGCATCTGACCGGCATAAGGATCTCTGTACAGATCCTTTTTTTCTTCCTTTAGTAATCCGGATTCGGTAAGATTTTTGAGCACAGATGCGGCTGCGCCGGTCATACTTCGAAGCTCGACCGAAGTCATCGCGCTTTCGGGACATTCGAGCAATGCCTCGAGCACCGCCGCCTGACGTACCGCTCCGCGCCTTTTGATCGTTTTTAAATCTTCCTTTATGCTGTCGGTGTCTTTTGCGAGAGAGTAAAAGGTCTGATATCTTACGGAAGCGCTGCCGGCTATCTCGGTCTGCCGGGTTATATATCCCTTTTTGATCATCTGCGGCAGCTTGCGATAAGCATCGTCGCCACATTCGGTCTGGATCCGTTCCCTTGTCACCGGGCCTACCTTCGAAAGAAGACTGTAAACCGACAGGGTAGTCAGATCCGAGTCCATCGGCGGTGTTTCGGCGATCTCATAATATTCGGATACCGACGAAAGCGCAGCTGACGGCATTATCGTTCGAACCGCTTCTCCCATAGAGCAGAATGTGGTTTCCTTGAGATAAACGCAGAGAGAGAGCTGCTCGGGAGTAAGATATACGGAGTTTTCAACCGGACCGTAAATCGTTTTGAGCTTGAACTCCGGATAATCGGTATGATCGGAGATTTCCGTTATAAGCGCAATTTGGCGGCGATTACCGCCGCCAAATGGAACAACTGCGAAGCCCCCGGCTTTTATTGAATCGGTCAGAGGCTCCGGTATATAATAATCATATGTTTTATCGAGGCTGTACGGCGCATCGATAAGATTTACCCGCGCAACGGAAAATGGCAGCGGAGAAGGGGGCTTTTTCTTGTTTTTGCCGTAATAATCAGACATCATATGAACTGTCATCGTCTGTTTCGTTGTCGATTCCGAGCGAATCGTCTATGCTGTCGAGACCGTCGTCTTCTTCGAAATCGTCGGCGGAATCGATGCTGTCATCCTTTGTATACTCTATGACGGTTTTATCGGCTGCGGGAGAATTCTGAGCGCGGCGCTTCAGCTGCCTTTGAGCTTTAAGATCGAAAGCGGCGTCGATAGCGCCTTCATCTTCTTCTTCAACAGGATCGTTTGCGTGAGCCTCGGTAATAGCTTTAAGCTGAGCGCGGCGGGCCTCGTCTTCACGCTGCTTGCACTCGACGGCAAGGCGCTCCGCCTTCTCTTCTTCGAGCCTTTCAAGGCGAAGTTTTTCTGCCTGATATTCCATATCCAGCGACTCGTCGACTATCCTGTAACTGCCCTTGTGAATACGGTTAATGGCGGTTTTTACCGCTTTTTCGTCTCTGATCTCGCGCTTGATCATCGAAGCCAGAGATTTGTCGGTCTGCTTATTTTCAAGCAGTTTCTCGGCTACTGCACGCTGTTCGCAATATTCGTCGGTCACGAGGCGGGCGCATTTTGCCGTCGCTATGACAAGCATATAGCGATTATATTTGTTGTTGGTAAGTTCTTCAATCGGCGGATAAATCATAATAATTTGTTTCCTTGTGCTGTATCTCTTTTTATGTTAATGATTTAATTTAATCGCTTATGGAAAGTTGCTCCGTTGTATTCAGACTGTTCAGCAGCTCATTATAAAACTCGCCGTGACGGACGGTGCGAAGGCTGTCTGCATGGACTATGCCGACGATTTCCTCGGCAGCCTGTGCGGCTTTGCCGCTGCTGTTAACAACGACATAATCGAACTCGTGAAAATAGGTTATTTCCTTTTTTGCTTCATCGAGTCTGACTTTCATATTCTCCGGATCTTCGGTTCCGCGGGTGCGCAGCCGGGTAATAAGATCGGAAAACCTGTCAGGCAGAAGACAGATAAGAATTGCATACGGGTAAAGCTTTTTGATCTGCAAAGCCCCGTTTACATCTATCTCCAGCAAAACATTTTTACCTTCCGAAACGCTTTTTTCAAGGTCAGAGCGGATAGTTCCGTAATAGTTTCCGCCGTATTCGGTGCGTTCAAGAATATCGCCGTCGCCAAATCGTTTGTTGAATGTCTCCCGGTCGCAGAATTCATATTTTGTGTCATTCGGGTCGCGGTCGCGCCTGGGGCGTGTTGTCAGCGATTTTGATCTAGTAAAACCGTCGTATGACTTCAATATCAGCGAGACGACCGTGCCTTTGCCGACCCCGGAAGGACCGGAAATAACAATAAGCTGACCTCGGGGACAGTTTTCACAGCAAATCATATCGATGATATCCTCTCAGTTTGATTATATTATTAGTCTTCCAAAAGAGACATCAGTCAAGCCTGAACATCCGGAGCATCTTCATCCGGAAGCTCTTCGCCGGTTCCGTTGAGACGAGCCGAAACTGTGTCAATCTTTACGGCGGAGAAAATGACATGCTCCGAATCGGTGATGATAACCGTCCGGGTCTTTCTGCCGCAGGTGGCGTCAATGACGCGGCCTGATTCCTTGGCTTCGGAGACAAGGCGTTTTACCGGCGAGGAATCGGGACTCATAAGCGCAACAATGCGTTCATCGCAGACGCGGTTTCCGAATCCGATATTGATAAATCTCATTTTACTCGATATTCTGTATCTGTTCGCGGATTTTTTCGAGCTCGTTTTTCATGTCTACAACGATGGAAGTGATCTCAATATCGCTGCATTTCGAGCCTATCGTGTTTATCTCCCGGTTCATCTCCTGAACCAAAAAGTCAAGCTTTCTCCCGCAGGGTTCGGCAGCGGCAAATATTCCGTCCATCGCTTTGAAGTGGCTGTCGAGCCGCACAAGCTCTTCGTCTACCGATACTTTGTCGGCAAACAAGGCACATTCCGTCAGTATTCTCTGAGAATCAAATTCGAGGCTGAGGTCTTCAAGTACGGTGCGAAGCCGGGTTTCAAGCTTTGTGCGGTAATCGATTATACTTTTTTCGGAAAGCTCTCCGACGCGATTTTTCATTTCTGTGAGCCGGTCGCGTTTTGTCAGTATATCCGTTTTGAGGTTGTTGCCTTCGGTAAGTCTGGCGGCGATGAAAACATCGAGCGCCTCATCAACGGTGCTGCGCACTTCATCCCAGACCCGATCGGTATCTTCGTCAGGTTTACGCGTAAGGAACAGGTCACGGTTCGAAGCAATCGTCATTACGGAAATATCGTCAGTCAGTGAAAATTCATCCCGCAGCCTTTTGAGCGCGTCGATATAGCTTTTGGTGTAAACATCGTCAAGTCTTACTTCGGTACCGACAGTGCCGATCAGATCCACGTTTACCGAAACATCGATCTTGCCGCGGCTTATTTTCCGCGACTGGATATACGGGCGGATTTTCTCCTCAAGAAAACCGAACAGCCGCGGCAGACGGGTTGAACAATCGAAATAACGGTTGTTGACGGAACGGATCTCAACCGTTATCACCTTGTCGTCAAAAGTCTTCTGTGCGCGGCCGAAAGCAGTCATGCTCGCAGTCATTGCGTTTCCTCGTCAATTTTAAATTGAGGTTTTGTGTCTTATGGCAAAAAGCCGGATTCACACAATTACCTACCATAAATTATAACCCAAAACGTAAAATTTGTCAACGGTATATTTTGAATATACTATGACCGAAACAAATAAATCCGTTAACAGGAAATTTCGCGCCTCAATCATTTTCAATTTGCCCTCTTGACAAACAGCCGCCCGGATGGTATATTAATATCGGTCATTTATGTAAAATACCCGATATTAAGTTCCGATATTGCTGTCGGACTTTTGTAATGAAAATATCAAGGAGCTGAAAATGTCCAAATACGATATCGCAGCATATGTCTGGCCGTCCTATACCGGCGACGAGCCGAGAACCCGGATTTTCTGGGAAGAAGGATACGGCGAATGGCAGACGGTTAAATCCGCTGCAGCAAAATACGAAGGTCATCAGTGGCCGAGAAAGCCGCTGTGGGGATATGTGAACGAAGCGGATCCTTATGTCATGGAAATGCAGATCTCGGCTGCGGCAGACCACGGGGTAAACACCTTCATTTATGACTGGTATTGGTTTGACGGCAGATCTTTCCTCGAGCAATGCCTCAACAACGGTTTCTTAAAGGCGAAGAATAACAATCGGATGAAGTTCTATCTCATGTGGGCAAACCACGATGCCACTTCATTGTGGCACAAACCGACCGCTTCATGGGACGCACCGGTGATCTGGCGGGGAAGAGTCAGCGAATCTGATTTCGATATTATCTGCGACCGGCTGATAAATGATTATTTCATCCGCGACAACTACTATAAAATCAACGGCGAGCCTGTACTTATGATTTATGACCTGCAAAACCTCGTTTACAGCTTCGGAGATGTCGACAATACTGCAAGGGCTGTCGAACGTTTCCGAGAAAAAGTAGTTAATGCGGGACTCGGAGGCCTTCATCTGCAGCTTGCCAAATACAGAACAATCCATAACACCCTGAAAACTACCGGAGGCGAAGTCCTGCTTGACCGGGAAACATTCGCAAAACTGGGTTTTGCAAGCCTTACAAACTACCAGTTCTGTCATTATCTTAATATGGACAGGAATTACCGCGAGATCGTTTCGGACGCCGTTTCGGCATGGGACAAATTCGCCGGACTTTACGACGCACCCTATTTCCCGCATATTTCTCTCGGCTGGGACACTAACCCGCGCTTTAAAATGTATATTCCCGGCGTTGTCAAAAACAATACCCCCGAAGCCGTAAAGGAAGCGCTGCTTCTGGCAAAAGATTATGTCGACGGACACCTGGATTCGCTTCCTGTTCCGCTTATAACGATACACAGCTGGAACGAATGGACGGAGACAAGTTATCTGCAGCCGGATAATATCAATGGCTACGGTTATCTCGAAGCCGTGAAATCGGTTTTCTGTTAAATATGAAGCTGCGGCAAACACGATTCTGCCGCAGCTGTTTATATTTATTGTTCACGCCGCACGAAATATATCCCGCCGCTGTCATCAAGCCGGATTATCGCAAGAGAACACAGCTTGATTCCGAGGTCAAGCAGCCGTTTGCCTCCCGGCTGGAAAGCCTTTTCAACGCAGATGCCGACACCGACACATACGGCGCCGGCTTGTTTTATGATTTCACAAAGACCGGCGACTGCATTTCCCGCCGCAAGAAAGTCGTCGATGATAAGACAGCGGTCACCGGCGGAAAGATACTTTTTCGATATCCGAATGATATTTTCGTTCTGATGAGTGTAGCTGGCAACTGTTGCGTGATAGACATCATTGCTGAGATTCAGCGTCTGAGATTTCTTTGCAAAAACCACCGGAGGCATCTTTCCGTCATCGGTTTTGAAATACTGCGCGGCGATACAGGCAATTCCTATTCCCGATGCTTCAACCGTCAGGATTTTGTCAACCCGGTCTTCGGCAAAAAGCCGTCCGAACTCGGCGCCGATTTCGTTCAGCAAGCCGATATCCATCTTATGATTAAGAAAGCTGTCGACTTTTATTATTCCGCCCGGCTCAACCGTGCCTTCTTCAAGGATTCTCTTTTCAAGAAAGTTCATATGGATTATCTCTCCGTTGAATTAAAAACGTTCTCCGCAGCCGCATATCGAAGCCGCGGCTTTTGCGGTCCTGTTGATATAGTCCCTGACTTCCCGGCTGAAAATTCCGGGAAGCGTTTTTTTATCTGTCGAGGCAAGACTTTCGGCCGCCGCCGCAAGTTCCTTCATCCGCCCGAGCGCTGCCGCATAAGGAAATTTGTTTGCTGCATCTTCAACGGAGGCTTCGTCCTGCCGCGCGTAATCGGTGAGATATCTTCCGAATGCACCGCATCGAAGCAGGGCATCAACACCGCTTTCACTGAGAGTAGTAAGTTCAAAGCTTATTGAACGGCGGAATATATGATATATGGCGCATATTTCAACCCATACCGCGGCATAGATAAGTGCGGACACCTCTCGATTGAAAAAATAGAAAACAAGCATCCCCGCCGCCGGCAGAACTGCCGCAGCAATATATGATATTATCGAAGCCTTGCTGCTTTTCCGAATATAGGAATGTTTTTCGGTCAGCCCCGAGCTTTCAAAGTCTTTATCGCAGCGGTTGAAAAATTCATCCAGTTCATCTCGGGCGGCATCCCGCTGCTCTCCGCGAAGGTTCTTAAGCACGCCGTTTTCCGCTTCGCCTATAATCCGACAAAGGGGCAGGAGCCATTTCGGAATCTTGTCTGTCTCTTTCACTTCGGCGCCTTTTTCGGTTACATCAACCGCACCGGATGATATAAGCCCGGCAACAGCGCACGCGATAAGCCTTATGCGGGAGGAAGCGAACCCGAGGCTTCGGCTGTCTCCGGAAATCTCACCATATTCCGGGAAGCGGCAGATCAGCTGCGCCGCCTTGAAACAGTCGATACCGATGCCTGCGGTTTTTGAATACATCGGCGGCTTAGCCGGTCTTTTGACATGCTTTCCGATCCTGTATGGTTTAATAAGAGCATTTTTCGCAAGTCTCGAAAGCAGAGGAGAAAACACAAGCAGCAATGAAAAGGCGATGAGCGGAGTCAGCAGGGGGAAAATGACGTTTTTCGTTTTGCTCCCCGGTGAATAAACATATTTTGCTTCTTCCTCAATGATTTTCTCTTTATAATCGCCGGGTACGCTTCTGCCGCCGCCGAAAAGGGAGGCAGGGGTCAACATTCTCGGCTCTATGCTGTCCTTTATGGAGATATTCTCTGCGGTTACGGCGATTTCCGATCCGCTGAATTTAATCACCTTGGTAGCGGAAGGACCGTGCGGCCAGACGATTATTTCATCGCTACTTGCCCCCGGAGGAAGAAAGATGTTTATCGAAACCGATTCAAAACCGGAGCATTCATTCGCTATAGCCGAAAAATTGATCACTGTGCAGTCGGAATGGAGCACCGCAAAATCATCCACTTGATATTCAATGGCGACGGATCCGCTCTCGTCCTTTTTAGACATATACACATCAATGAAAAGATATCCGCCGTCTTCAAAAACCGATACCGTACCGGGTGTTTTATCGGATTCATTGGTGTTTGTCGAACACTCTTGCGAATCAAGAAAGACGGAAATGCTTTTCGGCTCATATTTTGATAAGTCGTAAAATCTACCGATGCGGGTGCATTCGTCTCCGCTGAAGAGATAGTTTCTGTTTTCTGTTATCCCGGCACTGCCGTCGGGATATACATTGACGATTATTTCGGCGCTGATGCCTTCGATTCCGACGTCGGCAAAAACCGGGGAAATAACCGAGAACAGAGAACCTGTCAAAATTGCGAATATAAAAAAAGTGATAAGCTTTTTTGTTTTATTTCTGTAAGACATATAAGGGATTATCCTTTGTGTTCCGGAAAAAAAGCCGTGAAAAGGGGAATTGTTTTAAAATGAAGGGATAATTGTTACTTGACAATTATACAAAATTATGATATTATTTTTATTGAAAATCCGGTGCGCCGACATCTTCGCCGCTTCGCTTTATAAGGATTCCTTTAGCGGAGAGCATCGAATAGATGCTTGAAACGGGGACTATACGCACTCCGTCGATTTTGGCAAGCTTTTTTACATTCCTTGCCGGCAATACTATTGTACGGAAACCCAACTTAACGGCTTCGTTGACTCTCGGGGTTATATCCGAAACCGCCCTGCATTCGCCGGAAAGACCGAGTTCTCCGATGCAGACGAGATCTTCTGGAACAACAAGGTCGCGGTAAGAAGAAATCAAAGCCAGCGCCATTCCGAGGTCAATCGCTGTTTCGTCTATCCGGAGTCCGCCGACAACATTCATATAAACATCAGTCGTGCTGAACTTAAGCCCAAGCCGTTTTTCGAGTACCGCCAATATAAGGCAGAGACGGTTGTAGTCAACTCCGTCGGCCGTCCGGCGAGGAGAGGGAAAGGTTGTCGGCGCAGCCAAAGCCTGAATTTCGGCAAGCAGAGGACGAGTGCCTTCCATTATGCTGACCGCACAGTTCCCCGAAGCGCCTTTGGGTCTGTCCGCCATCAGCATTTCGGATGGATTCGGAATCTCGCAAAGCCCGCTTTCCTCCATCTCGAAGACGCCTATTTCGGATACCGAGCCGAAGCGATTCTTCTGCGCCCGTATTATCCTGTAAGATGAATGGCGGTCGCCCTCAAAGTAAAGCACGCAGTCGACCATGTGCTCAAGTACCTTCGGTCCGGCGATGCCGCCTTCTTTGTTTACATGTCCCACAATGATAACCGAATTATCGTTTGATTTTGCGGTTTCGATAAGCAGCATCGCGGTTTCGCGCACCTGGCTGACCGAACCAGGCGCCGATGAAACGGCATCCGAGTATACAGCCTGAATCGAGTCGACAATGATGATATCGGGTTTTATTCTTTCAGTTTCCGAGATAATACCGCCGATATCGCATTCGGTGAGTACATACATATCCACATCACCGAGCCCGATGCGCTGAGCCCTGAGTTTTAGCTGGCTCCGCGATTCCTCTCCGGAAACGTAAAGAATGCGCTTGCCGCCGCTGCCGAGGCTGCCGCAGATCTGGGTCAGCAGCGTGGATTTTCCTATCCCCGGCTCGCCCGCAAGCAGAACTGCCGAACCGGTCACAAGTCCCCCTCCGAGAACGCGGTCAAGTTCCCCCATTCCGGTGGAAGTTCTCATGTATTCGGGAATGACAAGATCGCTGTACCGCAGCGCCTGTCTTTCGGCGGGGAGTGTCTTCGACGGTCTCCTCAAAACAGAGGGACCGGCTTTTGAAGCCGGTTCGATTGTTTCTCCTTCTTCGTCGAAGGAGTTCCACGCCCCGCAGGTCGGGCATTTGCCCAGCCATTTAGTCGACTGATGCCCGCATTCCTCGCAGGTATATATTTTTTTGTGTCCCTTCATAAGGTGTCCCTCGGCTTTAAGTTAATCTTTCAGATTGTTGCCCCATGCCTTTTCGGTTTTTTCCGGCTTTTTTGTTCGAAACCGAGGGAAAATATTTTTGCCGGTCGTTCCGAACAGATACCCGAATCCGCACACCAGTATGGCAGGCAGTGCGGCAGCGAGCTTGATCACCGGATTGTCCGGTGAAATTATGACGATTATTCCGGTATACATTCCGTTAAGAAACCCGAATATGGCAGAGCTTATCTGATATAAATTAATTGCCCACTCCGGAGTTCCGGCGATGAATTCTTCATATGCCCTCGAGGTGGCTTCGTCAGGGACTTCAGAATTCGTAGTTTTATCGGCAGCATCCTTTCCGTCGGCAGCTGCAGCCGTTTCGTTCTGAATCGAAGAGACGGATTCGGCGGCCAGCACACCGCTCGAAAGCTGGGTAGGAGTAATTTCTCCCGAGGCAAACTGCGGGATATTATAAAAAGATATCACAATGAGCACCGCAAGCAGAAAATTAGGTATATTCGCGGCAATGCTCATTGCAAAGCCCTTCCAGGGCTGAGGCTCTGCATTCCTGTGTTCGATGCGTATTTTATCCTTGGCACCTGCCTCCCATACCATCGAGTATAATAAATACAGATAGAAGAGTATGGCGAAGATTCCGCCGGCAAGCAGCAGGGATTTTGACGATACGGTCGCCATCGCGAGCATAAGCCCGAAAACGGTCATACCTATCTGAATAAGGAACATTTTAAAGATGCCGTAGCTGTTTTCTTTAAGGAATTTTAGCATGATTTTATCTTACCTTTATTATAAATTATCTCAGGAAAAGTCCGTGCGGTGCTTCCGCCGCTGTGACCATGTTTCTATTATAGCATATAAATAAATGAATATAACCTCTTATTTTTGAACGAGAGGAAATTGTTTTTTAAAAAATGGAAAAACTTTTAGTGTCAAAAACCGAAATAATACAAAAGCAGGTTTATTATGGAAATGCTTCCGGAATTTTTAAGGGAATACAGAGGGCATCGCCTTGTTATTAAAGCCGACTCCGAACTTACGGTTGAACAGTATCTTCTGGATATTACTCTTTTTCTGAAATGGCTTGTGATTTCAAGGTCCGGTAAAAAGCCGACGGCGGAGCTGCTGTCGAAAACCGACATCGGCGGACTCGATGTAAGTATAATTGCTTCTGTCACGAGATCGGATATCCTTGAATTTCTTGTTTACGCCGCAAACGACCGAAATAACGGCTCGAAAGCAAGGGCGCGGAAGCTTTCTTCTTTGAAATCGCTGTTCAAATATCTGACTGTTACAACGAGACAGCTTAAAAACAATCCGGCAGCGGATATCGAAACTCCGAAAGTAAGACCTGCACTGCCGAAATACCTTGAGCTCGAAGAAAGCATAAAGCTTTTGGATACTGTAAAAAACGACATATCCTCGGCAACCAGAGAGCGGGATTATGCCATTATCACGCTTTTTCTGAACTGCGGGATGCGTCTATCGGAGCTGTGCGGGATTAATCTGAGCGATACCGACTCGGAATTAAAATCGCTGAGAGTATTGGGTAAGGGTTCAAAGCAGCGAATCATATATCTGAACGATGCCTGCCGAAGCGCCCTTCGTGCCTGGCTCGCGGTAAGGGCAAAGGACAATCAGATAAAAGCGGACAGCCGCGATGCGATGTTCATAAGCTCCCGCCACTCAAGAATATCGAATAAAACCGTTCAATGGATGGTCAATCGCTATCTTGAACTCGCCGGACTCGGAAATCGGAATTTTTCGGTTCACAAGCTGAGACACACCGCCGCAACCCTGATGTACAGAGAGGGCGGGGTGGATGTCCGGGTGCTTAAGGATATATTAGGCCATGAACAGCTTAATACAACACAGATTTATACTCATGTTTCGAATGAACAGATGGAGAAAGCAATTTCATCGAATCCGCTTTCGGATATCAAAGCGGCGAAACCCGGAGCCCTGAAAGTTCCCGATGAGTCCGAAACAGAAGCAGGTAAGGAGAAAGTCTGAAAATATGAACGGAAGCGGGAATAATAACAGAAAAAACGAAAACACAAGAACAAACAGACAGGTCAACAGGAATCCGCAGAATGCCGCTGCATGGCGCAGACAGAAGCCGGCAATAAACGCATTTCTCCCCGATGATTCGCCGAAATTAAAGCAGAAGAAAAAAGGCATATCGGGAGGTGCTTTCCTGGCTCTGGTGATTACAGCCTGCGTGGTTGTCGGTATTGTCGGCATCGGTATTTATGCCGTAATAAACAAAGCCGCAGAAGATACCGGGGTTCTGATCACCGAAACTGCGCTCATAACCGGAGTTGAAGAGCTGCCGGCAGCTTCGCCTGTACCGGTAATTCCGGCGGAAATTCTGGGCGATGAGACCGAATGTCAAAATGCACTCCTGGTAAATGTTACTACCGGAGTTGTCATAGCAGAGAAGAATCCGGACGAAATTGTCTATCCGGCATCTCTTACAAAGATCATGACGGCATTGGTTGCCGTTGAAAACATTCCGGACCTTGAAGCCAAAATCATGATTGACAGAGACATGGTTGCCTATGCTAAGGCAAACAACGCTTCAACGGCGGGACTTTTCGCGGGTGAAGCGATTTCCGCACGTGATCTGCTGTATTGCCTGATACTGCCGTCCGGTGCGGATGCAGCGCTGGGACTTGCAAAGCTTGTGTCGGGTTCCGAGCAGGATTTCGTAAAGCTGATGAATGTTGCCGCCTCAAGGCTCGGAATGGAAAACACTCATTTCACCAACTGCACCGGTCTTAACGATATCAATCATTATTCGACTGCCGGCGATCTTTATAAGCTTATATACCATGTATTGAAAAACCAGATTTTGTATGACCTTTTAACGACCCTGACTTATAACGGTTCTTCAACCAACTATCACCCGGACGGTGTATATGTGGTTTCCACTATAAAGCGGAACTATGAGAAGGAAGGGCTTGATCTCGGCTATGTACTCGGCGGAAAGACCGGATATACCGTACCGGCGAAGCAATGTATGGCGACCATTGCAAGAAAAGACGGGGAGTATTATGTCCTTATCGTACTCGGCTGCGGGGACGGCACCGCCAATCGCGCTGCGCATGCGCTCGTCAGCCATAATTTGTGGGAGAGATTTCTGGGGAAACCGCAACCCGAATCGGATACTGTGGCAGTCGGCTGAAATTAATATTTGCCGGTTGAAATCTCACCGTGCAAATGTTAGAATATATTGGTTTAAAATAATGACCTGAAAGTGGTGGATGATTTGACGCTTGATAAGCTGCCGATAGGATCGGCCGGAATTATAACCGCAGTCGGCGGGGAAGGTGCTTTGCGCTGCCGTCTGCTTGACATGGGGCTGATTCCCCGGACTAAGGTTAAAGTGGTTAAAACCGCGCCTTTGGGAGACCCTGTCGAGATAAGACTTAGGGACTATGAACTCACAATCCGGCTGGCCGACGCGGCATTGATCGAAATCAGTCCCGTTACCGATAATAATAAGGACTCCGCGGGAGGTACCGCCGAATGATATTTGCTTTGGTCGGAAATCAGAACAGCGGCAAAACCACTCTCTTTAATCAGCTGACCGGCTCAAATCAGCATGTCGGCAACTTTCCCGGCGTCACGGTGGATTCAAAATCCGGGTTTATCCGCGGCTATAGAGATGTTGAAGTCGTCGACCTTCCGGGCATATATTCGATCCGTGCGTATTCAAACGAAGAAACGGTAACACGGGATTTCATTCTCAACGAAAAGCCGGACGGAATAATAAACATAGTCGACGCCACCAATATCGAGCGAAACCTTTATCTGACTCTGCAGCTTATAGAACTCCGTATTCCGATGGTGCTGGCGCTCAATATGATGGACGAAGTTCGATCCAACGGCGGAACCGTTGACATAGAAATGATGAGCGAGCGTCTCGGGATACCGGTCGTGCCGATATCAGCCGCCAAAAATGAAGGCATAGACGAGCTTATCAGGGTCGCTTATGAGACCGCAAGTAAACGCGAGATTCCTAAAATATACGACTTTTGCTCTCCGGGTCCAATTCACCGCTGTATTCACGCGATCTGCCATGTCATCGAAGACCATGCGCAAAGCGCCGATATCCCCCTGCGTTTTGCGGCATCCAAGCTTATCGAAGGCGATGATGCCGATATAATCAGCCGGCTTGACCTTGACAAAAACGAGCTTGAGCTTATCGACCACTCGATAGTCGAGATGGAAAAAGAACACGGTCTCGACCGCAATGCCGCGCTGGCTGATATGAGGTATTCTTTCATTGAATCCGTCTGCCGCGGAGCGGTGGTAAAGGCGCGTGAGAGCAAGGAGCATCTTCGCTCCGAGAAAATCGACAGGGTGCTGACGAATAAATACGCCGCAATTCCGATATTCTTCGGAGTGATGCTGTTGATATTCTATCTCACTTTCAATGTAATCGGAAAATTCCTCCAGGACCTTCTGCAAAGCGGAATAGATGCGTTTTCTGCCGTTACGGATACCGCGCTTACGACTTTCGGGACAAACGAAATAGCAAAATCCCTTGTGATAGACGGACTTTTTGCCGGTGTCGGCTCGGTGCTTTCCTTCCTGCCTATTATTGTCGTCTTGTTTTTCTTTTTGTCGGTTCTCGAAGATACCGGCTATATGGCTCGAATCGCATTTGTCATGGACAAGGCGCTGCGCAAAATCGGCCTTTCCGGCCGCTCGATAGTTCCGATGCTCATTGGCTTCGGCTGCACCGTTCCGGCGGTAATGGCGACGAGAACGCTTTCCTCCGACCGCGACCGCAAAATGACGATACTTCTGACGCCGTTTATGTCATGCTCCGCAAAGATACCGATATACGCGGTTTTCTCCGCTGCGCTTTTCCCGGATTTTGCCGCGCTTGTAATGATCGGGCTTTATATATTCGGTATTCTCGTGGGGGTTCTCGCGGCTTTGTTGATGAACCATTCGATGTATCGCGGCAATCCAGTACCGTTTGTTATGGAACTTCCGAATTACCGCTTCCCGTCGGCGAAAACCGTTGCAATGCTGCTTTGGGATAAAGCAAAGGACTTTCTGACAAGAGCATTTACGATTATATTCTTCGCAACTCTTATGATCTGGTTTTTTTCGACCTTTGACATACGAATGAATCCTGTTGAATCTCAGCAGGAATCGATTCTTGCCTCGATAGGCGCATTAATAGCGCCGATTTTCACTCCTTTGGGATTCGGCGATTGGCGGGTCTCCACTTCGCTTATTACGGGATTTATTGCAAAGGAATCGGTTATTTCCACTCTGGGGATTCTCACTTCGGAACCGGGCGGAGTGACAAATGCGATTGCACAGCTCTTTACAGCGCGCTCAGGACTCAGCTTTCTCGTTTTCACCTTACTTTACACTCCCTGTGTTGCGGCGGTTTCCGCTATCTGCCGCGAGCTTAAATCGAAGCTTAAGGGAATCGGTGTCGCCGTATTCCAATGCGTTACGGCATGGATTTTTGCATTTATCGTCTACCATATTGCCGGTCTGATAATCGGGTGATAATATGTCATATTCCGATATTTTACTGATCCTGCTGCTCTGCGCATGGTGTGCAGCTGCGGCGATTATACTGATCAGGCGCCGTAAAAAAGGCAAGCATTTTATCTGCGGCGGCGATTGCAGCAGCTGTCCGATGAAAAAACAGGACTGCGATATAATAATTCCGAAAGACCGCAATACTAAATAGAAAAGGTGAAAAATATGCAAAACAGCATAATCGGGAAGCTGAGCGATAAAGTAAAATCAGAGAATCTGCCGGTTTTCAGGATCGTTGAAATCGTAGGCAGCAATATCTCGACTGCAGAGTTTAATCCGGCAAACGATTCAAACAATATTTACAGCGTTTCAAAAAGCTATACCTCATTCGCCTCCGGTCTTCTGTTCGACCGCGGTCAGCTCGATTACGACAGTCCGGTATACGACCTTTTTGCCGAAGATTATCCTGAAGACATAAACGATACCTGGAAAAAAGTTACATTAAAAATGGTCTTCGATCAGACAGTCGGCGTAAATCGCTTTTTCCTCGATATGGACAGCGAGGATCTCTGGAGCTACCCGTACTCCGACCTGATCAGAAATGTCCTGCGCGAACCTTTTGTTTATGAGCCGGGAACGCATTTTTGCTACAGCGACTCAAACTATTATCTTGCCGCAAGGATCGTTGAAAAACTAGCCGGTATCGATACAAATAAACTCTTATGGGATGAACTGTTTAACCCGCTGAAATATCAGTCTCACGCCTGGGCAGCCGATGCTTACGGACATTGTATGGGTGCAACCGGACTGTTTTTGCGCACCGTGGATATGGCGAAATTCGGCAGACTCCTCCGGGACGGCGGAATATACGACGGGAAAAGAATCATTTCAAAAGAATGGATCGACCTTGCGACGAATCATAATACAAAAGACGGCTGCTATTCGCTCGGTTTCTGGATTCAGCCGGGGGAAGGGCATTTCTGCTGCAGCGGCGCTTTCGATCAGCTTATTGACGTAAACCTTAATCGAGACAGAGTGGTCGCCTGGAGCTCATACGATAAATCCGGCAAAGTCAGAGGTCTCAGAGACTTGATGTGTGAAAACTGAACCGATTTTTTAAATTAATATAGACAAATCACAAAAAGTATGATATTATAAATCCACACAAAAATTAATAGGAGGTCTGCACCATGAAATATTCGGTTCAGCTCTATACTCTGCGCAATGAAATAAGGAATGCCGAGGGGTTAAAGCGCATACTGCCCGAAGTGCGCAAGGCAGGATACGAAGGAGTCGAGTTTGCCGGTACATATGGCTATGACCCGGTGACTTTAAAGCAGCTCTGCGACGATTCCGGTCTTATAGTAACCGGAAATCTTGTAGGAGTGGACGAATTTCTGCCGGATAAAATTGATTTAACTATCGCTTATAACAAGGCTCTCGGTCTGAATCTCATCGGTACCGGCGGCGGTCCGCACGGCACCGATGCCGAAGCGGAGAAAACTGCATTGATCTTCAAATGGGCAAACAAATACGGCGAAAACAAAGACGTAAAATTCTATTACCACAACCATCAGACCGAATTCTTCCCGCTCGAGTCCGGCCGTCTGCCGATAGACGTGCTGAAAACCGGCGCATATCTTGAGCTCGACACCTACTGGTCATTCGCTGCGAAAGCCGACACCCGCAAAGTCATGCTCGAAAACCGCGACAGAATAGTCGCATTGCATATAAAAGACGGCGTCGACGGTACTCCCTGCGCGCTCGGTGAGGGACAGAACGATCTTAAAACAATCGTCAAAACCGCAAAAGAAATCGGTATCGAATGGCTTACCCTCGAAAACGATTTCCCGACTCCGAACGGTCTTGAGGACATAAAGCGAAGCTACGCATGGCTTGCCGCGAATGCGGAATAATTTTCCGCATAATCCCGAAAACCAAAAAATTCCCCTTGACAAAACCATCGGAGTGTGATATAATATTAAACGCTCCGATGCGGGTGTTATTCAATGGTCAGAATGTCAGCCTTCCAAGCTGAATGTGTGGGTTCGATTCCCATCACCCGCTCCAGCAGGCTCCGGTTAAACGGAGCTTTTTTGTTTTTCGCAGA
>JAAZGC010000229.1 GCA_012511425.1 Clostridiales bacterium
CAATCACTGCTTACCCTGATTTGGTTTGGAACAACGGAGAGAATATAAACAATGAGCGATTCGGCGCTGATACTTGAGGGCGGCGGGCTGCGCGGGGTTTTTACCTGCGGCGTCACCGACTGTTTTTTGGATAATTCGATAAGCTTCACCGACATATGGGCGGTTTCGGCGGGGTCCTGCGTCACCTGCTCCTTTCTTGCGGGGCAGCGGCGGCGAGCCTTCCGGGTTATGACCGGTTTTCTGGGCGATCCGCGCTACTGCAGCGTCAGGAGCTTCCTTACCACCGGAGACCTTTTCGGAGTGAAATTCAACTATGATACGGTTCCCAACGTTCTCGACCCTGTCGATTACGAGGCGTTCCGGAAAAATCCGACCGAATTTTTCGCCGTGGTGACCAACTGCGGCACCGGGGAGGCGGAATACAAGCGGGTATTCGACCTGCGGCCGCATCTGATCTGGGTCCGCGCGTCGTCGTCGCTGCCGCTGCTTTCGCGGATGGTTAAGGTGAACGGGCAAAATTATCTCGACGGCGGCATCTCCGACTCAATTCCGCTCAAAGCGGCGAGGGAATACCGGAAGGAAAAGGGACGCGCCGACCGCGCCGTGGTGGTTCTCACCCGTGAAGACGGATATTTCAAAAAACCGGAGGCCACCGCTCCCGCCGCGATAAGATACGCAAAATATCCGCATTTACGCGAAGCGATGAAAAACCGGCACACGATGTATAACTCCGAGCTCGCCTATCTTCGCTCGGCGGAAAGCTCCGGCGCCGCTTTCATCATCCGCCCGCCAAAGCCGCTCGGGCTTTCAAGGACGGAGAAGGACAAAGCAAAGCTCGAAGCCGGGTATGAGCTGGGCTACAACACGGCAAAGGAGCTGCTGCCGCGGCTGCTCGAATTTCTGTCGTAATCTCCTGCGTCATTATACCACAATACAGAGGCAAGTTCAAGCGATTTTAATGTGAAAACCCGGCGAAAACGCCGAAAATTTCTCCTATCCCCCTTGAAAACCGCCGCGCGTTGTGGTATAATATCTCACACGCCGGTGTGTCGGAAAGGCAGACGAGGAAGACTCAAAATCTTTTGTTGGCAACAACGTGCGGGTTCGATCCCCGCCACCGGCACCAGAATTTTTATCCGAACCTGATTTTTTATACAAAAACGGGTTCGGTTTTTTGTTTCATTCCTGAAAAATTCCCCTTGCATTCACCGCTGTTTTGTGATATTATAGTCATATGAACACAATCGGTTTTACTCCGCCGAAAGGAATTTTGGAATGAAAAATAAAAATAAATTACCCGTGCTGCTTCTGATATTCGTATTGCTGCCGATGCTGCTCCTTGCGGCATCCTGCGGATTCGGCAGAAACGCGGAGGCGCGGAAGGCTGCCGAAGAATACCTCGCCGGGCTTCAAAGCGCCGTCGGGGAAGACGACCCGCTTGAGCTTACCGACGACAAGCCGGAGCCGATGGGCGAGATCGAGATATTCCGGGCATATTCCGGAAAATATGACGAACACTTCAATTTATACGTCTACAGGGACGGCAGGGTGCTCGACACCTATTACACCGCCGCGCTGAAAGAGTCGGCGGCGGCTGAGTTCGCCGAGACGGCCGAAGCGGTATTGGGAGATTCGCTTGCGTCGTATGATTTCCGGCTGAAAGACCTGCTTTCGTCGGATGTGAGCGGTCGGATTTTCCCGTCGATACACGAGGCGCACGAGGCTTGCGGCAGCGGGCTTATCGATGCGTCGGTAATGTCGGCAAGCGGCGGCTTATCCGAACATCAGCTCTCTTCGCTGCTGTCGGCGCTGCAGAGCAAGGGGTTATACGGCAGTCTTCGGGTGAGCGGCGACGACCGGGAATTTATCATAGCCGAAGACAAAATCAGCTACTACGCCCCCGACGGAGCCGACGGCGGCGCTTATATGAGGGAGTTTGAATACAGGGCGGGGGAATGACGGTTCCCGACACCTTTTACAACACCGCCGGCTTCGTCATGCTCTCCGGCGGGCATGCGATCTGCTTTGACAGCGATATGAACGTTGTCGGGGCGGAGAAAATAGATTGAAATACATTATGGTTTTCGAGTAAAAAGCGGCCGGTTTTTAATCCCGGCCGCTGTTGATTTTAATTGGATTTGTCGCAATTAATTCTCATACCCCCGCAGCTCCCCCTATCGCGAGGCTCTCCACGACCGCACCTATCGCCATATAGGCAAATCCGGCGATCAGC
>JAAZGC010000027.1 GCA_012511425.1 Clostridiales bacterium
AATCAGCGTCACGGCGGAGAAAATCACCGACGCCGCAGCAAAGCAGACGAAAGACAGCAGAAGCAGCGCCGCGCCGGAGATAAGCTCCGCAATTCCGATAAGCTTTGCGTATCTGCGCTGTTTTTTAGTCGCGCCTTCCCGGGGAAAGCCGTTTATCAGGGTGTATTTCTTTCGGAAATAGATAAAATATCCGAAAACAAGAAATGCAAGCCCGGCAGCCGCCAGGGCAATATTGAGAAATATCATCTGTCTTCCCTCCCTTCAGGCTTTCAGTTTATCGCTTCCTTCGCCCGCTCAAAGTCCTTCCGCGCCACATATACCGTGTACACGAAGAACAGCGAACCTATCCCCGCGTTGGCGCCGCCTGCGCCGTGGCCGATGCCGGCGTTCATCGAGCCGTGAAGCATCATTCCGAACGACGACTGGCTTCTTGACGTATGAAGCTCGTATTTTATCCCGGCGGCTTTCAGCGTAAGCGTGATGCGGGTGATTTCCTGGCTTGAGGTGTCGACGGCCAACTTTTTTCTGTTGAAAATCGTTATCATGAGTTGTCCTCCCCTGCAGTCTCTTCCGCGGATTCGTCTACCGTGCGTATCTTTTCGAAAATCTCATATGCGCGATCGAACACCGCCCGTGCTTCCTCCGGCAGTTCGGATGAGTATACTATTACCTTTTTTTCGGTTTCATATTCAAAGCAGAGGAAGCGCACGGCAGCGCCGTCGGACGGCGGTTCTTCTTCCGAGACAAACCCGGCGCCGTAAAAGCCGCCTTCGTCATAAAGATGCGAGAGCGGGTAATACATCGAATTGAATATCTCGCCGGTGTCAAATTCGGTATCACCTTCGGGAGCGCCGATTTTGTATTTTACCCGGATTGTGGTGTCGGAAAGCTGCTCCGCTTCGGCTCTGTAATACCCATTTTCGGTTTTGTCGGCGTAGATTATCCTTGTCTCCGGCGGGATATAGACCATTCCCGGATCGCGGTCCAAAACCAAAAACGGGTCTGTATCCCTGCGGGAGATTATAAAGAACACGGCGGCGGCTATAACGGCGGCACCGGCTACGGCGGCGATTATTATTTTCTTTGTATCCATCTGTTCGTCCTCTGAAGTCTGTATTTTTTACCGGCTGACCCGGCCGCTGCCGCCGCTTTCGATGAGCGCGTCTATCTCGGCCTTTGAAGCCGAGGTGAAGTCCCCCTCAACGCTGTGCTTGAAGGCGGCGCAGGCGGCGGCAAATTCCGCCGTCTTCCGAGGGGAATATCCCGACAGCATTCCGTATATAACCCCTGCGTCGGCGGCGTCCCCTCCGCCGATCCTGTCGACTATCGTGATATGATATTGGGCGGAATCGCAAAGCGCGCCGGTTTCGGCGGCGTAAAGCCGGACGGCGTAATCGTTTTCCGATGAGGATATCGACTTTCTCATCGAAAATACCGTCGTCGATATGCCGAATCGGTCTTTCAGCGCGGCGCCTATCCTTAAATATTCGCTTTCCGGGATATTATCCCGGTCGGGGGCGTCGGTTTTTATCCCGAACATCGCGGCCAAATCGTCAAGCCCGCAGGCGAGCACATCGGTGTAATGCAGAAGGCGGCTCATCGTTTTCCCGGCGGTTTCGGCGTCCCAGAGATTTTTGCGGAAGTTGAGGTCGCAGCT
>JAAZGC010000230.1 GCA_012511425.1 Clostridiales bacterium
AACGACATATCTTATCCGCTCTCTGCCCATTGCGATAATCCGCAGAAAGTTCAAAAACCGGTTTTTCCTTTCGCTGCTCAGATATCTGCCGTTCGGAGTATTGGCTGCAATGATTTTCCCCGCGGTATTTACCTGCTGTGGAAGCGTTTTGGTTTCGGTAATAGGCTGCTCAGCTGCTCTCATTATTGCATTTATCAAGCCGAATCTGATGCTTGTGGCTTTCGGAGCAGTCGGCGCCGCATGGCTGGCTGATTTTATCATCAGGCTTATTTCGGCTTAACTTGTTTAATAATATCATTCAATCCCTGAAAAGTCAATAGCAAAAACAAAAAACGCCGAATTAAGGCGTTTTTTGATTGCATCAAGCCATTGTTTTCAGCATTTCGAGAGTAACTTCATATTCACAGCGCTCACCGCCGACAAGGCGTTTGGCTTCGGCAAGCATATATTCCGCCATACGTTCGCATTCTTTTTCCTGGCTTCCGGCTATGTGCGGAGTTATGAATACGTTTTTCATACCGTAAAAGGGATGATTGTCGGGAAGCGGTTCAGGATCCGTGACATCAAGCAGCGCAGCAGCTCCAGGCCGGGCGCTGAGGACATCGATTAAAGCTTCGTCGTCTACCTGTGCTCCTCTTCCGGTATTTATAAAAACTGCATACGGAAGCATTTTATCGAGACACCGGCGGTTTATGATTTTCTGTGTGTCTTTGTTGTTTGCAAGGTGGTTTGAGATAACGGTACAGGTGGAAAATATTGTCTCCATATCGGTCTTTTCAACGCCGAGTTTGTCTGCTTCGGAATCGGGAAGGAACGGGTCGAAAACCTTTATTTTGACGCTGTAATTCTGATTAAGCAGCTTTATAACCAGTTTCCCTATCTGTCCGGCGCCGAGAATGCCGACTTTTACTCGGTAATTTCCCGGATACATATGCGAAAGCCGCTGTTTTTCGGCGCGGTCAGCGGTGGATTTGACACCGAAGGCGCTGAAATATCCTTTAGCGGCAAGGATTATCTGCGCTGCTGCAAATTCTGCGACAGGTACTGCATTTGCTGCCCAGGCGGAAAAAACCTTTACTCCGCATTCTAAAAACGGTCGGGCAAAAAACTGTACCGAGCCTGCTGCGTAGAATACGGCTTCAAGTGACGGGAAAATCGTGCGAATTTCTTCGCAGCTCATTTCAGGCATTCCCCATGTCGAAAATATAAACACGACATCTTTAAAATCTTCGAGGTTCAGGTCGGATTTTTTATATATTTTGTCGTCAAGCCCGAATTCCGTTTGTAAGACTTTAATTTCCGCTTCGCGCCAGACTGTGGAAATTGAATTTCCGTCATTTAAAAAAACACTTCTCATTTAATTAAAATAAAATCGGTCAGTCTTCAAAGTAATTCTTGAAGCCGAGTCTCGGACGTATCTTAACCATGTAAAGGGCTATAAGTCTTGTAAGCAGCAGGTCACAAAGTATAAAGGTGACATTTCCAAGTGCTATGGTGGCAAGAGTAAGCGTCAGCGTTTCCGCTTCATCTATGCCGAGAATATATTTAACAACAACTATAGTTGCCAGCATCGCCGTATTGAAAGTGGAGAATTTGAGCAGCCAGGCAATCACATAATGATATCTCTCAAAAACAACTTTAAGCATCGGATAATAACCGACGATCATGACATATATCAATGCAGTCGATTTATCCGGAAGAAGGAGAAGAGTAAGTACCGATGTCACAACATAAATAAGCAGGGGATATTTCCCGCCGAGTTCAATTACCGCAAGAATTATACAGAGAGAGGTTAGTGCTATAACGGTAATATCAAGCGGAGTAAAGGAAGAAAGATATATGGCCGAAACCGATAATGCGCTCAATACTGCGCTAAATACCATTTTATGTGTTTTTTTCATGCCTGCCTAATTCTCTTTCGGTCATTACTAAATTTTCTCGGAACAGCACATTTTCACTATTAAAGTTTTCAGCAAAAATGGCAAAACCTGTTGCCGCAAAGACCGCACAGACAGTCTCCGAGACAACAAAGCGTCAGCGGGTCACAGCCGATAGTTTCACTGCCGGATCTCGTTTCATCGTTGATAATGCCGCGGCGGCGCATTGTATTCAGCGCCTCACGGTATTCAAGATTATTCGGATCAAGGTAACAGGCTGCCTGAAGATATCTTATCGCATCATAATAAAATCCGCGTCTGGTCATCAATGCGCCCATAAGAAAATTCCACTCAGCGCCGCGGCTTCCTTCGGGTATAGAATCGAGCAATACGCTTGCAACGACAAGATCACCGGAGTTGATCATTTCACGGACTCTTATATATTCGGCAGTATATTGGGAAGTGCCGAAACCATACCCGGTTCGGGTTGATTGCCGTTCCCCGTCATTTTCCGATTTTCCGGAACCGCCGCCGCTTCTTCGGAGCTTCTGGATCTCATCATAGGCGGCATTGACCGTTTTCATCTTCTCTTCGGCTATGTCTTTTAGCTCTGCGTCGTTCGCATAATTGTCCGGGTGATATTTCTTTACGAGTTCTCTGTATGCAGTTTTTATTTCATCGTCTGTCGCGTCATATGACACGCCAAGTTCCTTATAAGGATCGGTCATTTATCTTTGTCGTCTTTCTTTTCTTCTGCTGCGGAGCCGGGCGCCGCGTCTTCAGTCGGTTCGTTATCGAGGTGTGATTGAATTGAGTTATCTTCGTTGATTCCGCCGAATTTCCTGCTCAATCTTGTTTCGATCGGAGCGGTCATGCCGTCGGAAAGAATATTATAGATTATTGCTTTTATATCCGGATCTGATATATCGACAAGATCCATTGCTTTTCTCGCATCGCTCAGCTCAAGGCGAAGCGCTTCGAAAAGCCTTTCATCGGGTTGCGTTCCGGCTTCGATAAACGGGTTATACTCTGAATTTTTAATGTCGGATTGATAATCATCTGCTGCGTCAA
>JAAZGC010000231.1 GCA_012511425.1 Clostridiales bacterium
ACGCCGACGACTATTATCACTGGCTGAAAAACGAACTCGGCGCAGACGCCGACATAAACGCGAACGGTCTTGACTGCAACAGCTATATCAGCCGTCCCTGGCATCTTGATGAGAAATATCATCCGACCAACTGGGTGACGGATCGGGCGCTCGATTTTTTGCGGCGGCGGGACAGGCGGCAGCCTTTTCTGCTTAATGTCTCTTATGTCCGTCCTCATGCGCCTTATGACGCGCCGCAGTGGTATTTCGATCAGTATTTGTCAAAAAACCTCACTCCGCCGTACAGCGGGGACTGGAACGATCCGGGACTCAGGGACTCGGGAAGAACCTTCAATTCGAGCGCGGCGCCTGCTGACCCGACCTTGATACGGCAGATGCAGGTTGGATATTATGCCTGTATATCCCATCTTGATCATCAGATCGGGCGGCTGATAATCCGGATAATCGAGGAGGGGCTCGAAGACAATACCGTTATAATCTTCACATCAGATCACGGCGATATGCTCGGCGACCACGGATTTGTAAGAAAGTCGCTTCCCTACCGCGGCTCAGCCGGGATACCGATGATAATTTCGGGTCCTGCGCGTATAATCGGACAAAGCCGGACAGATGCGAGGGTGGCCGGGCTTGAAGACATACCGCCGACCTGCCTCGGGCTCTGCGATAAAAGCGCCGAGGGGCTTGACGGCATTGACCTGTTATCCCCCGAAAAACGCGATTATCTGCACGGTGAGCATGAATTCGGATGGAGAGATTTATCTAACCAATTCATAGTCACCGAAAGAGATAAGTATATCTGGTTTTCGGCAACCGGCAGAGAGCAGTATTTTGACCTTATAAACGACCCTTATGAAACCCGCGAAGCCTCTGCCGAATATCCGGAAAGGGTCAGTGAACTTCGGGAAATGCTGGTATCGGAGCTTACCGGGCGAGAGGAAGGCTATGTCGAAAACGGGCGACTCTCTCCCGGGAAAAACAAGGCGAAGGCTGTTTTGAGCAAATTATTAAAATAATATAAGAGAAAGGTGTTTATAAATGATCGATTCAAGCGCAAAATGGATATGGGCGGATAAATCCGAGCCGAATCAGTATGTTTTGTTCTCGCTGCCGTTCAAAGCGTCGGAGGGCGAAAAGCTTACTCTCTCGCTGTCAGTCGACTCGCAGTATGCCGTTTATCTGAACGGAGAATTCCTTGACTGGGGACAGTGGGGGGATTTCCCGGATTACAAGACATATGATGAACTCGACATTTCCCGCGCCGCAAAAGACGGAGACAACCGTCTCGACATCCTCTGCACCTGGTACGGTATCGATACATTTTCATATCGGGTCGAGCCGGCGGGACTGATTTTCTCGCTTTATTCGGACGGAAAACTCATCGCTTCAAGCGGGAGAGGGGTGCTTTGCGGCGCCGATACGCGCTGGAAAAGAGACGGCGTTTCTTATGTGACAGGGCAGATCGGCTGGAGCTTTGTTTACGACTCTACCCTTCCGCCGCCGCAGATGTCGGCCGCTCGTGAGATAGAAAAAGCCGCGACGCTTGTGCCGCGGCCGATAAAGAAGCTGATGCTTACCCCGGAAAAGAAAGCAGTTGTACTTTGCCGCGGACCGTTTATCGCCGGAAAAGCAAATCCTAAAAATATGGCGGACGAGCTGATGAGCGCATATCTCGGATATGAATGCATTATTCCGAGACCGGTTCTGCCCGGGAAGATGATTTGCCGAGGACGTGACAGCGGTATTTATGTCACAGCCGACCTCGGCGAACAGAGCGCCGGCTTGCTGTCTCTTG
>JAAZGC010000232.1 GCA_012511425.1 Clostridiales bacterium
CGACACTCGGTATGCAGACCGAGATGAATGTTATCCTGCCGCAAGCGGTGTCATCGCGCGGCGACGGTAAATTCCCGGTTCTCTTTCTTTATCACGGAATGAGCGACGACTGCTCGATCTGGCTGCGCCGCACATCGATAGAAAGATATGCGGAAGGAAAGGGTCTGGCAATCGTAATGCCTACTGCCGGTCTTTCCTGGTATGTAAATCAAAAATGCATGGGCAATTTCGGACGCTATTTTGATTTCTTCTCGCAGGAGCTGCCGCAGACCGTAAGAACCCTGTTCCCGCAGATTTCGGCCGATCGGGAAGATAATTTCGTCGCCGGTCTTTCGATGGGCGGCTACGGAGCATTCAACATGGGTATTAATGCTTCCGAGAATTTCAGCGCTGCCGCTTCCCTTTCCGGAGCCGTCGATATGGCTTTCCGATCGAAGGAGAAACTTCAGGACGATCCAAATCCATATTGGACGGATATTTTCGGGAATGAAGAAGAATTCCTGGGCGGAAAATTCGACCTTGCCGCGAGAGCCGAATGGCTTAAAAAGAGCGGTAAACCTATTCCCCGTTTCTATATGTGGTGCGGCACCGAGGATTTTTTATATGCGCAGAATCTTTCGATGAAAGCAAGATTGAACAAGCTCGGGTTCGATCTGACATACGAAGAATCGGAAGGAAATCACTCCTGGGTATATTGGGATCGAAAAATCCGAACAGTACTTGAATGGCTCGGTTTCCCACCGAACGACTGAGTCAAATAAAACAGGGACGCTTTTTGTCCCTGTTTTTTAAATTAATTATTCAAGCCAAATCGGTCAGTCCGGCAAATCAAGAACATAAACCCGCATTTGACGGCGGCCGAACTGAAGCTGCGCTTCAAGGTCGTCGCCCATGTATATATCGATTTTGTTTCCTTTAATCGCTCCGCCGATGTCTTCGGCATACACAACCCCGATATCATAGGAGTCACCGATTACATAACATTTCGAACCCAGAGGAATAACGTTGGGGTCGACCGCAATCATGCCTATCTGGGCAATTTTGCCGGATGCGACATATTTCCCGTCTCCGCCGAAACCGGTGTCAACTCCGTATGCCGTTGCTTCTGCGTCAAACCAATAAAGATACTCAATCCACTGGCCGTTCGGCGCCTGGAATTTTCCTCCGACCCCCTCGTATACCACCTCTGTCTGAGGGTGCATATCGACGTTTTCGGAGATTTTTTCGCTCGACTGAAGTTCGCCGTTAAGATATCTTTCACGGTAAATGCAGTCGGCGGTGCCGTTTATACCGGAGCGGAGCAGAATTTTCGTTCCTTTCGGTACGGTATCGGTTTCGATGGTCTTTATTTCATAAGGTATAGTTTCGAAAATCTCGGTGTCGATGAAGGTGACAAGGTCCATTTTCAATTCCATATCATCTTCGAGAACCGCAGACTTGGAATAATTGATTATGTATTCCCAATTTTCCGAAGTGTTATCGGCAGGGGTCAGCTTATCTCCGATCCGCCTCATAAACTCACCGACGGTAATCTTATCTGTCGTTACGGACGAGAATTGTTTTCCCCGTATCGTATAGCTTATCTCAACCTTATCGTCGAGTCCGGCGAAAGCGGTGTTATCCGCCGCGGGCTTCACTTCGTTTAAGTTTGATACTATATGGGTATCAAGTCCGGTCGGCAACCGCTGAAAAATATAATTTGCCGTCAGCAAAACTACAGAGCCTGCAAGCACCGTCAGCGCGGCTACTATTGAGATTGTCGCTGCTTTTTTCTCATCGATGTTTTTGCGGTCAAAGAACAGCTTTATTCTGCGGTTTATCGGAGCCGAAAGACTTTTTATTTTGGATAATATTTTCGTTTCGCCGAGCTTTGCTTTTACAACACTTAACTTACCGAGCGCAGGCTTTATCAGCGCCGACAATTCTTTGACTTTATCCGGTATTTTGACTTTGGCGATCTTTGCTTTTATACCGTCAAGCCAGCCTGCTGCTTTTGCTGATATTACCGTAGAGCCTGCGGAATCGAGCTTCGTTTTATCGCTCTTATCCACCGTATCATCGCTCGGAGGCTGAGCTGCCTCAACGACATCCGCTGTCCCGGATTTATCGGGTTCATCGTCTCCTGAAGGGATTACCGTATCAGATTCTTCTTGTTTTTCGAGCGGAACTTCCGGTTCGGAATCCGATTTTGCTTCATCGGTAACGGTACTTTCCCGATACTGTACTGTTTCTTCGATATTATGCAGAATCTCGGTGTCAACCGTCGGTTCGGTTTCTTCTTCGAAAGGAACGGTGGCTTCGCAAACGAACGCGTTTTCGACGAAGTCCTCTTCGGGCGGCGATACGATATCTTCTTCCGGGGGGAAACCGTTTAGCCGCTCTGTTTCCGGAATTTCGGAAGACCCAATGTCTCCGTCTTTATTTTCATCACTTGTAACGATGGATATCTCCGGTACAATCGGCTCTTTTTCGGTTAAATCGGTGTTTTCTTCGGCAACGGTTTCGGCGTTTTCGGGTTCAGGCGGAATTTCATCCTGCTGTGTATAAGCATGGGTTTCTTCCGTTTCGGTACTTTCCGGTTC
>JAAZGC010000233.1 GCA_012511425.1 Clostridiales bacterium
CATTTTATATTTAAGGCATTTGACATGACACACAATAAAAGAATCCCCTTGCTCCCATTTGTTGCACTCACGCTCATTCTCCCTGCGCTGCTTTGCGGCTGTGACAGCTATGTAGCTGCATATGCTCCGCCGGTAACGGCTTATATGGAGGAAACGCTGCCCCAAACCGAAACCCCCGCCGAAACAGAACCGCCGCTGACGGTTGTCAAAGGCGTCGTCCGCGCCATGACCGCGGATACCGCTTCGATATTTACCAAGGACGGCAAAATTGAGCTGACGCTTTCCGATCCCGCGGTAACGGCGCCCGAATACGGACCGATGTACGGCGCCGAAGCGACGCTCAGTTATGACAATGAGGGCAAGCTCGTCTCCGCCGCAATCGCCGGGGTTGAATACGGCGATAAGGCATATGCTCTTCTTAAAGCAATGACCGCCGAAGAAAAGGCGGGACAGCTTATCATGGCGTCCCCCGGTCTCAGTTCCGCGCCGGAAGCGCTGAAAAGCTGCCCGATGGGCGGCATCGTGACTTTCGCCGCCGACTTCAAATACGGCACGAAAGACAGCGTCCGCTCGCTTATCGACGCAGCGCAGGCGGCGTCAAAGATACCGCTGATGATCTCCGCCGACGAGGAAGGCGGCACCGTCTGCCGCGTCAGTTATTATTCGGCTTATCGCTCCGACTATTTCCGATCGCCGAGAACAGTTCTTGCAAACGGCGGGCTTGACGGAGCCAAAGCCGACGCAAAGGAAAAAGCCGAGCTGCTGCTTTCCCTCGGCGTAAACGTCAACCTCGCGCCGGTCTGCGATATATCGGCGGACAAAAACGATTTCATCTACGACCGCTCCCCCGGCGGCGATGCGGAAACGGTATCCGGCTATGTCAGCGCCGTCGTCGAAACAAGCCGCGGCGCGGGATTGGGTTCGGTGTTGAAGCATTTCCCCGGTTACGGTTCGGCGAAGGACACCCACTTTGGCATCGCCTATGACGACCGGCCGATTGAGCGGTTCCGCGAGTCGGATTTCCTGCCTTTTGCGGCGGGAATCAAAGCCGGCGCAGGCACAGTTATGTATACGCATATTATAATTAACTCAATCGACCCGGATTATCCCGCGACCCTTTCAAAAGAAGCGCACCGCCTGCTGCGGGAAGAACTCGGCTTTGACGGCCTGGCGATGACCGACGACATGAACATGGGCGCGATAACCAAATTCACCGACGGACGCTCCGCCGCCGTCGCCGCGATACTCGCCGGCAACGATATGCTCGCCATCTCCGGCGATTATATGACGGCATATAACGCGCTCGCCGAAGCCATTAATAACGGCACAATTCCGCAATATCAGCTTGACGGTGCGGTCATGCGGGTGCTTATCTATAAATTCCGCTGCGGGATTATCGATTGACGCAAAACGGCAAATAATATCGAAAAAACGGAAGCGGTTTTTACGGCTTCTGTTTTTGTTTCTTCGGCAGTATGCTCTTTATTCTTCCCAAAATTCGTCAATGGCGCGGCGGTCGATTTCCATTCATTGACCGAACCGTTCCGGCTTGTTCCGGGTAATACAGGCACAGGTGTGATTGTTTGTCTTAACAATATCAAATGTTTAACTTTTTACACATTTTATATTGCATAATGCTGTTAAATGGAATATAATGAAAGAAAGCTCTTTATCTACCTCGACGCCGCGCTTAAAAGCGCTTTTCCTTACAACTTATCGGGACGGGCGGCTTGTTGACCGAAGGACGTTCGGTAACCGAAACCGGCGAAATTCTCAAATACAGTTCCATTCATTCCTTCAGCAAAAGCTTCAAAGCCTGCTTCGGAGACCCGCCGACGAAGTTTTCTGCCTTAAAAACCGGTTTTTCCGAATAACTTTTTTTAAACCCGCAAAAAATATATATCCGTCATTAAAGGATGGGCGGCATAAATCGCCGCACAATTTATTAACCCGGCGTATTATTCGCAAAAACCCCCTCAGGGGACTTGACTTTTTGTATAAATGTTGATATAATTATAAGGAAACCCTATATAAACTGCCGCAATATGTCTTCTCGGCTTCGGATATTTTTTTCGAAATCATGAAACAAAAAGCATCCCGGCGGCGTCTAAATTTCACAGTATTGCCTCAAATAGCTTGTTTACATCATAAAACGGAGGAATTTCATTATGAAACAGCGCAATATCCGATCCCGCGTGACCGCATGGCTGCTGGCCGTGCTTATGGTCATGGGGGTCATGGTGTTTGCTCCGGTGTCGTCTTTTGCGGCGGAACCGTTCAGCGACATTTCGTCACACTGGGCAAAAGCAAACATCGAATATTTAGTCAAGAAGCAGATACTCTCCGGTTATCCCGACGGAACTTTCAAACCGGAAAATACCGTCAAAAGAGCCGAGTTCATAAAGATGCTCGACGCCACCTTCGGCCTCAATGATACCATAGCCATAAACTACTCCGACGTGAAATCAAGCGACTGGTTCTATCCTTATATCCAGCAGGCCGCCGCTCAGGGCTATCTGCTCGATTACGGCACCGCGCTTGACCCGGAAGGCAAGCTCACCCGTGAGGAAGCTTCGGCTCTGCTCGCGCGCTATCTCAACCTCAGCCCCGACAACAAAGCCGCTCCCGGGACTTTCTCCGACTATATGGCAATTTCAAGCCAGTACCGCGAATACGTGCTTCAGTGCGTCGCCGCGGGGATACTGAAGGGCTATGATGACGGCGAATTCAAGCCGCAGAGAACCCTTACCCGCGCCGAAGCGCTCGCTATCCTTTACCGTTCCGCCGGTACAATCTACCGTACAAGCGCAAACGGCACCGACGCCGATGCGGCTTCCGCAAATGCGTCGGTAACTGCCGGAAATGTCACGATAACCAATGCTTCCAATCAGGGTTCGGTTTATGTTACCGAGGGCGCTTCTACCGGCACGGTCAAATTCTCCGGCAGCAATATCCGCGGAACTCTTTTCCTCCGCGGCACGGTCAGGCTCGAGCTTGACAATACCAAAGTCGAAAACATCGTGGTAATGTCGGCGGATGACCATATCTCCGGCATCACTCTTATGAACAATTCGACAATCGAAAATATCCGCCTCGATTCCGCAGCTTCGGTTTATATGAACGGCGGAACCGGGATAACCAACATGACCGTTAGCGAACACGCCGAAGGTTCTCTTGTCGACGGCAGCGGCAAGCTTGGGTCCGTCGATATCAGAGGCGCCAGATTCGTTTCGAATATCATCCCCGTCAACTACAAGATCAGCGGCAATCTGACCGCCACCATCAACGGCGCAGTCGTTACCGGCTCCGATGTTTCGACCGACGGTCTTGCCAAGGGAACCAAAGCCGTCATTGACACGACCGGCTCGAGAGATGTGCTCACCCTCACTCCCGATCAGACGAGCGTTCTCTTCTATTATTATACAAACACCGCAACCGCTCCGACGGCGGATACTTTCAGCAGCTTTTACAATAATGCGAACTCAACCGTTAAGGGTTACAACAACCTTGATGTCGTGAAGCAATTCTCGCTCAATCTTATCTCCAAGTCGGTAGCCGATCAGTATAAATATGTGGTTGTCGCTCTGTTCGTAAACCAGAAATATTTCACGCCTATCCTTGTACCCCGCGACAGCGGATCAACCGATAACTCTGCCGCCGGTTTCTCGAAAGGCCCGACGGTAACCACAAACTCCTCCACCGGATATGACACACTGACCTTCACCACCAATCAGACCGGTTATGTGTTCTACTACTATACCACAAGTAATGCGCCGATTAATTCGGAAACCTTCGTCGCCAAATGGAATGCCGCAGGCTCGGGCCTCAAGAATCCGACCAACACCGGAATCTCGGCTGTCTCCGGAATCGAGTCGAATCAGACTACCGTATATAACGGCGGCGCTTCTTCGCAGTATCAGTATGACGCGGTCATGCTCGTGACCGGCAGCGGCAGCAGCGCAAGAAATTATCCCCCCATCATCGTCACCCGCAATGCGGGCTCCGGAGACGATCACTCCGCCGCCGGCTTCAACTCGGCACCTGTATGGTCGTCTTACAGCGGCAGCGACACTATCAAAGTGTCGACAAAGTTCGCCGGAACTCTGCGCTACTATTACACCAACAGCTCACAGGCGCTGACGACGCAGAGTTTTAACGCCTATTACGGCATCGGCACATATTACAACAGCATCACTGTCAATGCCGGTGAAAATGCCCAGACTTATCTTACCTATATGACCGGCACCGGCACCACGGCTCAGTCTGTCCGTATAGATACGGCCGCCGCAAACACTGCCGGTCTGAACTATATCGCACTCCAGCTTAACGACAACCTCGGAAACAGCTATCCTCCGATAGTGATCGCCCGTTCCGAGAGCCCCTCCGGCGGTGCCGGCTTCTCTGCCGGTCCGACGATTACGGTAAATACGGGCGGCGACTTTATAAACTATACCCCCTCGATGACCGGTATTGTATTCTGGTATTATTCGAAGACTTCCTCCGGAATCGATGCCTCAAACTTTATGACCGGCTGGTCTTCCGCCAATACAAGCGTCAAAGGCAACACCCAGCAGGTTAACGCAGGTCAGGCTTATAATCAAAAGACCGCCGACTTCGGCTATGCCGATGGCTATACCTTCATTGTCATCGCAATCCAGTCGGACGGCAAGATTCAGAAACCCGCCATTCTCAACCGCCTCAACACCAACGCCGGCAGCTACGGCTTCTCGGTGAACCCGGTGGTAATGGTAAGCAATCTGCAGAACGGCGTTGACACGGTATCCTTTACTCCGACATATGCCGGCATACTTCAATTCTACTATACAAACAACCAGATCGCGCCGAACGACTACACCACTTTCACTTCAAATTATAACACCGCCGCATATAAGGGCACATTCTCGACCGCCGCAAATCAGGCTGTAACTAATGCGTCAACCGGTATCGTCTCGGCAAATGCCACTGCAAGAGGATTCCAGTATGTAACCTTCATGCTTACAGGCACCACCGGCACAACTACATATTACTCCCCGATTACAGTCAAGAGAGGCGATCTCGGCAATGTCACCGGTTCAGGCTTTACAACCACTCCCACAGTTATCCCCGGTGCCGCCGGAACAATAACAGATACCTTCAACGCTTTCTCATCGATCAGCGGAACTGTTTACTGGTATTACACCACATCCTCGATGGCTCCTGCGAATTCCGCTTCTTTCCTCGAGATATACAATAGGACTTCAAGCCCGTTCAGCGGCACTTTTAATGTAAACTCGGTCGGTTACGGCGCGCAAGCAACGTATGTAAGGAACTTTGGATTTGTCGCGTTCATGCTTGCTGTGCCGTCCGCTTTAGGCAACACGACATACTATACCCCCGTCGTTGTTCCGAGAACCGGTTCTGGAGTAGGCACAGGAAACGGAATAACATATGGTCCTTATATAAACCCCGGGCAAACTCAGGACAACGTAAACTTAACAACAGGCTACACGGGAACACTTAAATTCTATTATTCGGCGACAAACCCCGGAACCATCGCAGCGACTTTATTTGACAGCAATTACAGCCAGGCCGGTTTATGGGGTTATGCCGGTAACATAAGCGTTACTGCCAACGCCCCCGTTAATTTTAATATAAATGTTCCGAATAATTCTCTTTCCTATATAGTCTTCATGCTTGAATCGGGCGGAAACAAATATACTCCTTTCACGGTTCAGCGTACAAGCGGCGGAGGCGGGAATTACACCTCTTACGGCTTCTCCCGAAACCCTACCGTAAGTACTACGACTTCCGGAAGCAGTGTATACGATACGATTTCTTTCCAACCGAGTGTTAGCGGTAAAGTCTATTATTATTATTCCAACAACAGCAACGAAACCGATCAGAACATTAAAAGATACGGTTTGTCTCGTGATGTTAACACTTCTGTCGACACTTTTACGCGTCTTCTTTCGACAAGTGAATCAAGTTGCCGCTATATCTGGTTCATACTCTCCGACGGTGTCGGTGACTATAAAAAGTATGCAGTCACACGCGACAGCGGCAGCGGAACCACCCCTCCTACTAACCCGGGCATCGGTTTTACAACTGATGAACTTGTGCTTGGCGATAATAAATATCTCACTGTAAAACCGCAAGCAACCGGTTCGTTGTATTACTACACAACAACTTCATCTACCTCACCAAGCGATTCTGCAGCTTATCTGAATAATTTTGAGGGAATAGAAGATCCTCATAAGGGCATCATACCTGTTACCAAGGACGAGACGCATCCAATCGATTTGAGTGAATTTGATAAAGCCAAAGACAAGTACATTGTATTTATGCTTCTCTCCAGCTCTCCGAGCAAATTCTATACGCAGAAGGCGATACTTATCCCTTATCCCCCTTCTCCGTAAAAACCCGCCGTCCCGCTTCAAAAGCGGGACGGCTTTTTTTATTATCAAAAAAACACAGGCGCGGGAAACCCCGCGCCTGCCCGATATCAACTCTTCCTCAATATCTTAGCCAGCTCTCCGTCCGGCGTGACTATCGCTGTCTTATTCCTCTTGTAAGTCACATACCCCGGCTTCGAGCCGTTCGGCTTCTTTACATACCGTATCTCGGTATAATCAACATCAACGTTCTCCCCCTCTCGCTCCTTTGAAAAATAAGCGGCGAGGACGGCGCATTCGGTCAGGTCTTCATCGGGGGGAGTATCTCCGCCGGTTCGGATAACAACGTGCGACCCCGGCGCGTTTTTGACATGGAACCAGATGTCGTAAGGCTCCGCCAGGCGGGTGGTGATATGGTCGTTCTGGGCGTTGTTCTTGCCGATCAGCACTTCATATCCGCCGGTCGTCTCGAACACCATCGGCTTCGGCTTCTGCGGCCTCGCCGCGACGTAATTCTTCA
>JAAZGC010000234.1 GCA_012511425.1 Clostridiales bacterium
CGCCCCAGCGGCGCAGGTCGTTGTACCAGCGGTAGTTTTCGACATCCATGCCGAGTCTCTTGATGTTGCCTTCGAGTATGTCGAGGCGCTCCTCGCGCTGACTGCCGCCGCAGAGCTCGCCGACGCCCGGGACAAGCATATCCGCCGCCGCGACGGTCCTGCCGTCGTCGTTCAGCCGCATATAGAAGGACTTTATCTCTCTCGGCCAGTCGGTGACGAAGACCGGCTTTTTAAAGTGCTGTTCGGTGAGATATCTTTCGTGCTCGGTGGCGAGGTCCTCTCCCCAGCCGAGGGGGTATTTGAAATCAACTCCGCCGTCTTTGGCTTTTTTAAGAATTTCCTGCGCCTCGGTGTAGCTTACCCGGACGAATTCCGAATTGACGACATGGCTGAGCTTCTTTATCAGCTCTTTGTCGTTCCAGCGGTTGAAGAATTCGATCTCCTTGGAGCAGTTTTCCATCAGATAATTGATGATGTATTTGACTAAGTCTTCGGAGAGCTGCATTTCATCGGCGAGATCGGCGAAAGCTATCTCCGGCTCGATCATCCAGAACTCGGCGGCGTGGCGGGGGGTGTTGCTGTTTTCGGAGCGGAAGGTCGGGCCGAAGGTGTATATCTTGCCGAACGCCTGCGCCAGCGCCTCTCCGTTGAGCTGACCGGATACGGTCAGGAAGGCTTCTGCGCCGAAAAAGTCCTGCGACCAGTCAATCTCGCCCGATTCGAGGCGCGGCGGGTTGTCGACGTCAATCGTCGTGACGCGGAACATCTCTCCGGCGCCCTCGCAGTCGGAGGTCGTGATTATCGGGGTGTGGACGTATATATAGCCGCGTTTGTTGAAAAATTCATGGATTGCGAAAGCGGCGGCGGAGCGGACGCGGAAGACGGCGTTGAAGGTGTTGGTGCGGGGACGCAGATGCGCCATCGAGCGGAGAAATTCGCGGGTATGGCGCTTGTTCTGTATCGGGTATTCCGGGTCGGAGGCGCCCTCTACCTTGACTTCGGTCGCTTTCAGCTCATACGGCTGCTTTGCGCCGGGGGTGAGGGTGAAAATCCCCTTTACAATTATGGCGGCGCCGATATTCAGGGAGGATATATCGTTATAATTTGTAAGTTTGGATTCCTCGATTACTATCTGAAGGCAGGAGAGGGTCGAGCCGTCGTTCAGCTCGATGAAGCCGAAAGCGTTGGAAGCGCGGATATTGCGCACCCAGCCGGCGACGGTGATCTCTTTTTCGGAATAAAGCTCCCCCGAGCCGCGAAGCTCATGTAAATCAGTGCGGACCATAACAGAAAACTCCTTGATTTATAAATATATATTTTTTGTGCGGAAGAAGGTTCTTCCTTAAGCCATATCTGAAGCTATACCTATTAATTATACCACTTAATTATACCACGGTATTTCGATTCATTGCAATGGGAATAAAGTTAATTATTATTATATATTGTAATAAATATAGCCTTTTCCGGGTCAGATATGTGAAAATTCATGATTCTGACAAAAAAACGGCGCAAAAAAACGCCGCGGCAAAACTCATTTCAGCCGCAGCGTTCGGGACGCGTTATTCAAGCAGATCTCCGTGCGCCGGTTCATTCTTTTAACGCCTTCAGCGCTTCTTCAACGTCGGAGTAACGTTTTGCCTTGAATAACCGCTCCGCGGTTATTCAATTTCGAGCAGCCTTGCCGCGTTGCCCCAGAAGATGTCATATGCGTCCTTCGGCGAGGCGTTTTTGCTGTTTTCCAGCGCCCGTTTCATGGCTTTGATCTCTTCGTACATAAAGAAGGTTATCTTTTCCGCTTCATCCTCCGAAACTTCGCGCAGGTGCGGGTCGGGGACTTCGGAGGGGTACATTCCCGGCGGGACGAGGTTTATATATGTTCCGTTTTCTTCAATCCGCCGCATCCGCATCCGGGTGATGGGCAGGTCGGTGCCCCAGAGTACCCGCTTCGGGCCGACGGCGTCCAATAGCTGCCGCATCACTTCCGCGTTGGTGTTGGCGCAGAAGTCGAAAAGCAGGTCGTCGCAGTCAGGGCAGGCGCAGAGCCGCTCAAGTGCGTCGCCGACGTCGCTTTGGCAGTAGGCGCGGCCGATATGGGCGATTATCAGCCGGAGCTTTTTCCACCGCTGCTTTATCTCGATTATCTGCGCGATGTTTACCGGGTCGCCCAAGCGGCCGGGTCGCGGGATATGCAGCATCACGATGCCGCCGAGCCGGTCGATTACTTCGAGCTGTTCGGGCGGGAAAAAGTCATAGATTCGTATCTCTTTTTCCGGCAGATAGGCGGGGGAAAGGTCGAGATAGCTCTTTATGCCGCGGAAGTTTCCGGCTTTTATCGCGGCTTCGAGCTCCTCGGCGCTCTGGCGGGGATGCGAGTAATAGAGAGCGGGGATGCCGTGCTTCTGCGCCGATTCGGCGATGTAGCGGTTTTGCGGCTTCATGCTTTCGGGGGTGGAGGAGGAGCCGCCGGTGGTGCCGAAAATCAGCGGCGTCACGGCGATTCCCGGGAACATCAGCCGGTAGGTTTCAAAAAGGTCTTCTATCGGGTTTTCGGCGGCGACGAGGTCGGGCCAGGTTACGGTGCGGCGGGGGCCTTTGTTTTCGTCACCCGATTTGTCGATATCGCTGTTCCGCCAGACGTGGCAGTGGATGTCGATCATCTTCGGCGGCAGCAGCTCTCTTATCGATTCGTATTCTTCCCGGTCGTTTGCTTTAATCGGAAACAGCATGGCAATTCCTTTCTCTTTATGCATGTCGGCAAACTGAAAAAATGACGGGTGTTTTGCTTGTCAGCGGAGAAATTCATATGTGATGACAATATGGCTTGAAATAAATCCGGCGAGTTCTTTGTCCGGCGTTATCCCCATTCTGATGTTGTAATCGGGACGGCAGGCGGCGTAGTCGGCGAGAAAGCCGTCCAGCGGCGTCGAGGGGGCGCCGGCGGCTCTGAGCGCGCCGTTCAAAAGGTTGTATGAAGTGACCTTGTTGCCGGCTCCTGCGTGCAGTACCCGATTGTCGGCGAGCGGGAAATTGGCGGCGACGAGAAAGGGGGTCGACTGGGTGATCTGCCGCTCCTCGGCGGTTACAAAAGAAGGATCATCCACAAGTCCTCCGGCGGTGTAGCCGGAAAGATTTGCGCCCAGAGTCGGCGCATGGTCGCCGAACCAGATCAGCATCGTCGGGCGGGCGGCCGTTTTTGTGTATTCATACAGCGCCGCAAGCGATTCGTCGGCGTCGCAGAGCCCCTGCGCGAAGTTAAGTATCGCGTTTTGAGCACCCTCCTCGTACCTGCCTAATTCGAATTCCGCCCGCAGAGTGAATTCGTCTTCGGCGAATTTGTTTTCATACGGCTGGTGGTTTTCCATGCTTACGGCGAAGACGAACCGCGGCGTGTCTTCCGTTCGGTTTTCGAGGAAGTGTTTTATGTACTCGACAAAGGTCTCGTCGCTTATCTGGCGGCCGCGGTAGAGCGGCTCGATTCCGGAGATATCTTCAAGCTCGCCGGCGAACAGGCATTCGTCGAAGCCGAGCAGCGGCCATACCGACTTGCGGCGGTAGAAGCTCGGCAGATACGGATGCAGCCCGATGCAGCGGTAGCCCTCCTCTTTGAGGTCGCGGACATGGCAGGGGAAGTCGGATTTTATATATTGATAGGGCACGGCGCCGCCCGGCAGCCCGTCGGTCGTAAGCCCGGTAAGCAGCTCGAACTCCGGCCGCGCGGTGCCGCCGCCGAAGCCGGTCGTGTAAAATTTGCCGGAGATAACTCCCGGCTCCGCCGCGATTCGGTCGAAATTCTCCATCGGGTCTTTTGAGTAACCGAAATCGGGGATAATATCCGCATCTTCGGCGATTTCGCTTAAGATTCTGCCGGCGTCGACGGAGGTTTTGAAAAACTCGACGCCACGGAGCTGACGGACGTCCCAGTAAGATTCGCTTAAAACGAGGATGATATCCGGGCGGACGAAGCCGTCTTCGGCGGGTTTTTCCGGGTATCTTGCCAGGATTTCCGCGCCCATTCCGGGGTAATAGCCGTCGGGGCGGGCGATGCCGCCGGAGAGGAGGTTTATCGTGAAGGCGCCCAAAAGGCCGTTCTGCTCGTAATTCGAGTTCTGCAGCGCCATATCTTCGAGGTAGAGGGAGCTGCGGTTCAAAGTCTTCTCCGTCCTCGCAGGGGTCGATACGGAAAAGATGAGAAAAAAGGCGATCAGCGCCGCCGCCGGCAGCCGGATGTACCATCTAAGCGGCAAAGACAGCCTTGTAATGCCTAAAAATATCACGATCAGTACGGCGAAGACGCCGGCGGCCGCATAAAGCGGCGGCAGCGGAATCTTGACAAAGCCGACCAGCCGGTGAAGGCTCGCCGTCTGCTGTGCCACATCCCACGGGTAGAGATATTCGCCGGTCATGCGGTATTTGAAGTAGTCGGCGATCCCGCCGCCGACGACAAAGAAGCCGAGCAGCGCCGCCGCCGGCCAGACCCGCCGGAAAAGCAGCGACACCGCCGCATAGATAAGATAAAGCGCGGCGATGCAGAAGATAACGACGGATGAGCGCCCGGAAAGATACTCGAAAAATTCCTCTTTGTCGGCGAAATGTATATATTCGGCGGCAAAAAAGCAGAAAAGCGGGTAAATCAAAGCCGCCGCCGCAGCCGCCGCCGTGACCGCCGGGTGGGAAAGGCGGTCGGAAAACGGCTTCGGCTGTTCTTTTATGATTTTGTTCATTTTATGTTATGGCTGAAAGCGGTGTGTTTCCGGGCAGACAGCGCCCGGCGAGGCTCACGTCGCCGCCCACTTGTTGAGCGCGTTGATGTATGCGCGGATGCAGGCTTCGATGATGTCGGGCGAGACGCTGCGGCCGGAGAAGCCGACGCCGTCGATGTCGAGAAGGATTTTCGCCTCGCCCAGCGCATCGGTGCCTTCGGTGACGGCTCGGATGTCGAATTCCTCGAGGGTGATGTCCCCTGCGCCGGAGAGCCGGTGGACGGCGTTGAACGCCGCGTCGATGGGACCGTCGCCGAGGGCGGCCTCGCTCATCTTCGCTCCGCGGCAGGAGAGCGTTACCATCGCCATTGCGGCTGAGTTGTTGCCCGACTGAATCTGGAAGGTTTCAAGCGCATATACCGGCGACTGCGAGTCTAAGTATTCGTTGACTATCGCCATGATGTCTTCGTCGGTGACGCTTTTTTTGTCGGCGTAATCCTTGAACCGCGCGAACAGCAGCGTTACCGCCTCGTCCGAAAGGGTCTGATATCCGAGTTCGGAAAGCCGCTGTGCGAAGGCGTGCCGCCCGGAAAGCTTGCCTAAAACAAAGCCCTCCGTCTGCATCCCGACCGATTCGGGGGTCATAATCTCGTATGTGCTGCGGTTCATCATGATGCCGTGCTGATGTATTCCCGATTCGTGCAGAAAGCAGTTTGAGCCTACTATCGGCTTGTTCGGCGGGTTTTGGATGCCGTAGAGCGAGGAAACGAGCCTTGACACCCGGAAAAGCTGCGTTGTGTCTAAGTTTATGTCGACGCCGTAGCAGCCGGGGCGGGTTTTGATCGCCATCGCGATCTCTTCGAGCGCCGCGTTCCCTGCCCGCTCTCCGACGCCGTTTATCGTGCATTCGACCTGAAGCGCGCCGTTTTC
>JAAZGC010000235.1 GCA_012511425.1 Clostridiales bacterium
CCGCGTATTTCAGTGATCTTCACGCCTGTCCCTCCTCGGAATCGGCAGCTGCGGTTTCAACCTTTTTCTCGAGGAATTTGGTTTTAATCGGCAGCTTGTTGCTGGCAAGGCGCATAGCTTCCTTTGCTTCAGCCCTTGTTACGCCGTTCATTTCAAACATTACGCGGCCGGGCTTAACAACCGCGACCCAGTATTCCGGGCTGCCTTTACCGGAACCCATTCGGGTTTCGGCCGGCTTTTCGGTAACGGGCTTATCGGGGAATATCTTTATCCAGACCTGGCCGCCGCGCTGGATGTATCTTGTCATCGCGATACGAGCGGCTTCGATCTGATTGCTTGTTATCCAAGCGGGTTCGGCTGCGACCAGACCGTAATCACCATGGGTGATTTCGTTGCCGCGCATAGCCTTGCCCTTCATACGGCCGCGGTGAACGCGGCGGTACTTGGATCTTTTTGGCATCAGCATTTGTGTCAGTCCTCCTTATTACTCGTTCGCGGTATCGGACGGAGCTGATTTGGCGTCCGGAGACTGAGCCGCGTTCTGGTTGCGTACGCTGGATCTCGGTGCGGTGCGGCCGTCCGAGAATGCCGGACGGTTATCCTGCTGGAAACGTCCGCCGGGTCTTCCGCCGCGCTGTCCGCCCTGAGAGCTGCGATTGCCGTCGCGCGGGCCTGCCGGGCGTCTGTCGCCGGTTCTCTCGGTGCTTCTCTCGCCGCCCTTGTCGGAGCGGAAATCGCTTCCGCCTCTGCGGTCGCCGCCGTCTCTGCGGTCTCTGCGTCCGCCTCTGCGGTCGCCGTCTCTGCGGTCGCGGCGAGGCTTATCGCGCTTCTGAGCGGCTTCGAGGGCTGCGCGTCCGCCGGTCTTGCTGCCGTCAAGGACTTCGCCCTTGTATATCCAGACTTTAACGCCTATCTTGCCGTAGGTGGTCTGAGCCGGCCATACGCCGTAGTCGATATCGGCGCGAAGCGTCTGAAGCGGAATTGTTCCTTCGTGATAAGTTTCCGAACGTGCGATCTCGGCGCCGTTGAGGCGGCCGCCGCAGCGGACTTTGATGCCCTTCGCTCCGCTCTTCATGGTGCGTGCGATGCACTGCTTCATGGCGCGGCGGAAGGATGAGCGTCTCTCGAGCTGTGATGCGATGTTCTCGGCAACGAGCTGAGCGTCCATATCCGGATTCTTTATTTCAACGACATTGACTGTAACCGGCTTGCCGCCGACCATCTTTTCAATGTCGGTCTTGAGCTTGTCGATTTCGGCGCCGCCGCGGCCTATTACCATACCGGGTTTGGCACAGTGGATAAATACTCTTACTCTTGCAGCGTCGCGTTCTATCTCAATCTTCGGAACGCCTGCGTCCTGAAGACGCTTCTTGAGTGCCGTGCGGAGCTGGTAGTCGGATACGAGAGTATCGCCGAACTTTTCATTTCCCACAAACCATCTCGAGTCCCAGTCTTTTATGACTCCGACGCGAAAGCCGTGGGGATTAATTTTTTGACCCATCTGGTGTTCTTCTCCTCTCGATTACTGCTTGTCGGCCACCACGATAAATACATGGCTGGTGCGCTTGTTTATGCGGGCGCCCGATCCCTTTGCCCTCGGTCTCATTCTCTTGAGAGTCGGGCCTTCGGTCACATAGCACTCTTTGACGTAAAGCTGATGTTTGTCCATGCCGAAATTGTTCTCGGCGTTGGCAACCGCCGAATCAAGCAGCTTCACGAGATACTCGGAGGCGGCTTTCGGGGTGTTCTTCAGCACTGCAGAGGCAACGGCGACATCCTTGTCGCGGATAAGATCGAGCACGATGCTGACCTTGCGCGGGCTGATCCGCGCGAATTTTAAAGTAGCCTTGGCTTCCATTGGTTAATTCCTCCTTATTTACTTAAACGACTCCCGACCGGGTCAGGAACCGGTGTTGGAGGTCTTGGTGCCGGCGTGACCGCGGAAGGTGCGGGTCGGGGCGAATTCGCCCAGTCTGTGGCCGATCATGTCTTCGGTGATGTAAACCGGAACATGCTTGCGGCCGTCGTGAACCGCTATTGTGTGGCCGACGAATTCCGGGAAAATAACGGAAGCCCGCGACCAGGTCTTTATAACGTTTTTCTCGTTTCTGGAGTTCATTGCTTCGATGCGGCTGTAAAGCTTCGCTTCGACGAACGGCCCCTTTTTGAGACTTCTGCTCATTTATCGGCTCCTCCTTACTTTCCGTTGCGGCGACGGACTATCATGCTGTCTGTGCGCGCTTTCTTGTTGCGGGTCTTGTATCCGTGAGTCGGTTTGCCCCAAGGGGTAACAGGCGAGGGACGTCCTATCGGAGCCTTGCCTTCGCCGCCGCCGTGCGGGTGGTCGACGGGGTTCATGGCCGAACCGCGGACCTTCGGGCGCCTTCCCATGTGGCGGGCTTTACCGGCTTTGCCGATCTTGACCGTCTCGTGGTCGGAGTTGCCGACTCTGCCTATCGTTGCGGTGCAGGCAAGGCGGATGTATCTTACTTCGCCCGAGGGAAGACGGATGTGCGCCATGTCGCCTTCTTTTGCCACCAGCTGTGCGCCTGTTCCGGCGGAACGGACGAGCTGAGCGCCTCTGCCGGGATAAAGCTCGATGTTGTGGATAACAGTACCGAGCGGGATGTTGTTGAGCGGCAGGGTGTTGCCCGGCTTGATATCGGCTTCGGGACCGGAGTAAACGGTGTCGCCGACGTTAAGCCCTTCGGGAGCTATGATGTAGCTCTTTATGCCGTCATCTGTCTCGATGAGGGCGATATAAGCGGTGCGGTTGGGATCGTATTCGATTCCGATTACCTTTGCCGGATCGGCATCGGCGCGGCGGAAGGAAACGATGCGGTACTTGCGCTTGTTGCCGCCGCCTCTGTGGCGGACGGTGATCTTGCCGTAGCTGTTGCGGCCGGCATTCTTCTTTAAGTGTACCGTTAAGCTCCGCTCGGGCGTCTTCTTGGTGATCTCGTCGAAAGACGGGACCGACATATTGCGCCTTGCGGGAGTAGTCGGTTTATATTTTATTGTTGCCATTCTAAATCACTCCTCCGGATCAGTTCATGCCTTCGAAGAATTCGATGGTCTTGGAATCGTCGGTAAGCTTTACGTAAGCTTTCTTCCAGCCGGACTTGTAACCGGAGTGGACGCCTACTCTTCTCGGCTTTTTGACGACCGAAACGGTTCTTACGCTCTTTACTTTGACCTTGAAAACCTTCTCGACTGCGTCGGCGATTTCGGGCTTGTTCGCGTCGGATGCAACGCGGAAAGTATAAATCTTTTCGCCGATAAGGGCGTTTGACTTCTCGGTTATGACCGGAGCTATCAGTATATCATGAACGTTTTTCATTATGCATATACCTCGTCGATCTTCGCAGCCGCATCCTTCGCCATGATGAAGGTGTCGCAGTTGAGAATATCGTAAGCGTTGATCGAGCCGGCCTGAACTGTCTTGACGCCCGGGATGTTGGACATGCTCTTGATGACCTTTTCATCGACCGATGCAAGGGCTACCAGCGCCTTCTTCTTTGCGCCGACCGCCTTCAGCATTCCGGCCATAGTCTTGGTCTTGTATTCGGAGGCTTCGATCGAATCGATTACCACTACATTGCCGCTCTGAACTTTGCTTGAAAGAGCGGAGCGGATGGCTATACGGCGAACCTTTTTGTTGAGGCTGAGCCTGTATGAGCGGGGCTTCGGGCCGAGCGCCACGCCGCCGTGTGTCCACTGCGGGGAGCGGGTCGAACCATGACGGGCGCGTCCGGTGCCCTTCTGTCTCCAGGGCTTGCGGCCGCCGCCGGATACCTCGGCGCGGGTCAGAGTGGACTGAGTGCCCTGTCTCTGATTTGCCAGATAAACTTTGACTGCGGTATGGAGAACATCGGCGTTTACTTCGGCGCCGAACACCGCATCGGAAAGTTCGATACTGCCGACTTCTTTGCCGGTCATATCGACTACCTTAAAATTAGGCATTGTTTTTCCTCCTTACCACATCAGCCTTTGATCGCGTCGCGCAGGTAAACGATGCCGTTGTTGGCTCCGGGAACCGCGCCGCGGATTGCGATGATGTTCTTTTCAGCGTCGACTTTTGCGACTTTCAAATTGTGAACGGTTACTCGCTCGTTGCCCATCTGACCTGCCATCTTCTTGTTCTTGAAGACGCGGGAGGGGCTGGAGTTTGCGCCCATCGAACCGACTTCGCGGTGGACGGGGCCGGTACCGTGGCTCATGCGGAGAATCGAGTGATTCCAGCGCTTGACCGGGCCGGTGTAACCGCGGCCTTTGGAAGTTCCGGTAACGTCGACCAGCTCGCCTTCGGCAAAGATGTCGATTGCGACGGTATCGCCTACATTATAACCGGATGAGTCCTCAAGCCTGAACTCCCTGAGATATCTTTTAGGTTTTACGCCGGACTTCTTGAAGTGACCGGCCTGCGGCTTCGTGAGCTTCCTGTCTTCGATGTCCTCGAAGCCGAGCTGTATTGCGTCATATCCGTCCTTGTCGACGGTTTTCTTCTGAGAGACCACGCAGGGTCCTGCCTCAATAAGAGTTACCGGGATGACGTTCCCGTTTTCGTCGAAGATCTGGGTCATTCCCAGCTTGCGACCGATGATTCCCTTTTTCATTGAAAAAGTATATCCTCCTGTTTTAGGTTATTGGTCGGTCCGGAACCTTTCCGGCCGACTTGACATAAAACGCCGCCGCATTTCTCATAATGTTAAAATAAAATCGACGCGGGCGGTATTTTGCCTCACGGGCTTCCGTGACTGTGAGATCGTGCGCTTTTAAATTCGCATTTGAACAAAGCGCCGCTTTTGCTTAGGGGTGACAAGCCGCCTTATGCTTAAAGCTTTATTTCGATCTCTACGCCGGCGGGAAGCTCGAGGCCCATCAGAGCTTCAACGCATTTCTGCGACGGTTTGATTACATCGATGAGCCGTTTGTGGGTCAGCATCTCAAACTGTTCGCGGCTGTCCTTGTATTTGAACACCGCGCGCAGTACAGTGACGATCTCGCGCTCGGTCGGAAGCGGAATCGGGCCGGAAACGGCCGCGCCGCTGCGCTTGGCGGTGTCGACTATCTTAGCCGCCGCCGAGTCGATGAGCGTGTGATCGTAGCTTTTGAGACGGATCCTGAGTTTTTCCTTGACTGCCACTGTTTTTTCCTCCTGATTTGATTAGTGCCGACACGGCGAAGCATATCGCGGAGGCAATCCCGACGGCGGCGGGGTTCAGAATGTTCCTGCGTTTATGCGCAACTGAGCCGCATAAACGCTGCATTCGTGTCGTGAACCGAGCCGGGCGTTTCCCGCACGCCTTTTAAAATTGCGCCGCACGCAAAACAATTCGCATGAGCGCCGTCAGAACCTTCAACCGCCCGCCTTACTGCGGACATACTCGACGGAAATTCCCGTCTCCGGGGAAAAGGAGACGCAACCTTCCGCTTCAACGCAATGGCTTCGCCCGTAAACTGGGCTTGTTATGCGC
>JAAZGC010000236.1 GCA_012511425.1 Clostridiales bacterium
ATGCGCTATATTGCGCAGTTTTTGTAAAAATCCAGCGTTTTGAATTTCCGGTCGACCTGATAGAGGCAATAGCTTTCGCAGATTGCCGAAAACTCCGGAAACAAAGCTTCGTCGATGCGGAAGGAAAATACTTTCTTTCCGTCGGCCGAGGTTATGTATCTCAGCGCTTCAAGAACGGCGGGCGATACCGGTTTTATCGGCTTTAAGCGGCCGTCTTCGTAATAAAGCTGCTCCGGCGTAAAGGTCGAATAGCAGTCCGGGCAGATTGCGCAACCGTTTTCCATGTCGAAATACGCTGTGCCGATTTCTGTTTTGCCGCATCCGTCGCAGATATTCAGCTGCGGCTGAAAACCGGCTTCGCACATAAGCCTCATTTCAAATGCGCCTTTTATCAGCCGGTGATCCTTATCGGTTTTCGAAAGACAAAAGAGAGCGTTGAGGATAAGCGACATCGTTCCCGTCTCTCGGACCTCCTCCGGCGAAACTTCGCAGGTGAGGTCGCAGAGATACTGCGTCAGTGCGGATTTTAGAAGGTCGGTCCGGATATTTGAAAACGAATCAAGTATCGACGCTTCCTTGAGGGTCAGAAAATCACCCTTCTGCTCGATGACCATCTCGCTGTAAACTCCGAGCTGGGCGGCGCCGAAAATGGTATTTTTCCAGGCTCTCGCGCCGTATGCGTAAACGGAGATCTTGCCGCGGTTGTCGGACATTACCGTCAAAAATTTATCCGCGTCTTTGACCGGGGTTTCCCGCAGGACAAGCCCGTAGCATGGAAAGGACTTTTTCGCCGGCATTGCTTTTAAAGCTCGTCTTTATCGCTGTATCCGAAGTTTCTGAGGGTAGAAATATCGTCGCGCCAGCGGGTTTTGACTTTGACCCAGAGGTTCAGATATATCTGACAGCCGAAGAAACTTTCAAGGTCTTCGCGGGCATAACTGCCGATTTTTTTCAGCATCTCGCCGTTTTTCCCGATTATGATCGCTTTGTGCGACTCCCTTTCACAGTATATCTCGGCTGCGATGCGGATTATGGCCGGGGACTCTTCGAATTTTTCGATAACGACGGCGATTCCGTGCGGTATCTCTTCGCTCAGAAGACGAAGCAGCTTTTCGCGGATGACTTCCGCCGCGATCTGCCTTTCCGGCTGGTCGGTCAGCTCGTCTTCGGGGAAATGCCAGGGTCCCGGCTTCATGAAAGCGCGGCATTCTTTTAAAACTATATCGACGCCGCGGTTGTTCTTCGCCGAGATCGGGACAACCGATTTGAAGTCGTATTTCGGCGCATATTCGGTTATAGTCTGTCCCACCACTGCTGCGGTCGACCTGTCGGTTTTGTTGATGGCGAGGATTGCCGGGGTATTGTTGTTTTTGAGTCTTTCTATAATTCCAAGCTCAATGTCCCCCGGCTTACCGCCCGGTTCCACCACGAGTATCGCGGCGTCGGTATCGCCGATAGCGGCGCGGACGGACTTCACCATATAGTTTCCGAGTTTGGTTTTCGGCTTATGCATTCCGGGAGTGTCAAGGAAGACGAACTGGTCGCAGCCCAGGGTCAAAATGCCGGTTATGCGGTTTCTTGTCGTCTGAGGTTTCTGGGAAACTATCGCCACCTTTTCGCCGAGCAGGGCGTTCAAAAGCGTTGATTTGCCGACATTGGGACGCCCGACAATGGCGATAAAGCCGGTCCTCATATCCTCCGGCTTTATTGATGTTTCGTTGTTTATTAATATATCTGTCTCTATTTCACCGGCGTATCCGCCGTCGTTAATATCAAATCCGGACTTTTCAGCCATATAAGCCCTCCCAAGAAATCTCATCCCGACCGCTGCAGCCCCATGCTTCGCCTGCCGCTATAATTATAACATATAAATGTATTTTTTTCAAGATGTTTTAACAAACGTTTAAAGTAACTCGGAAAGGGGTTAACTTTATTTTTACTTTATCTTGACAAACCCATGGAAACAAGGATTTTCTCCTGCCGGCCGAACATTTCCTTTTCCTCTTCTTCGGTCATGTGATCGTAACCCAGAAGATGAAGGGTCGAGTGAACCGCCAAAAAGGCAAGCTCGCGGTCGAGCGAATGACCGTATTCCTTTGCCTGATAATCGGCGCGTTCCATCGAGATGACTATATCCCCCAGCTCCTCGCCGATGTCGTCGCCGTCGTTCAGCGGAAAGCTCAGGACGTCGGTCGCACTGTCGATGCCGCGGTGAGCCGCATTCAGCTCTTTTATCTGCTCGTCGTCGACAAAAGTAACGGAAACTTCGGCGCGCCCCTGCCAGTTTTCGCTTTTAAGCGTCGTTTTTACCGCCTTCTTGATCAGCGCTCTCTGCGCCGGGGTCAGTATCAGTTTCTTCTGCGTGTTTCTTGTATAAATGTCGAACAGGTTTTGTGCCATAACGTCCGCTCCTGCCGCTTTTGCCGCTATTGAAAGCTTTCTTTTCTTTTTCATATCTGTCGTATGCAAGAATGATTTTCTGAACAAGTCTGTGCCGGACGACGTCTTTGTCATCGAAATAATGAACCCATATCCCGCGGATTCCGTGCAGCACTTTGACTGCCTCGACGAGCCCGCTGGATGTGCCGTCCGGCAGGTCGGTCTGGGTTATGTCGCCTGTTACTAACGCTTTGGAATTATATCCGAGACGGGTAAGGAACATCTTCATCTGCTCCGGCGTCGTATTCTGCGCTTCGTCGAGGATAATAAAGCTGTCGTTCAATGTGCGGCCGCGCATATAGGCGAGCGGGGCGATTTCGATAACGCCGCGCTCGACGCTTTTCTGGTAGTTTTCGGTTCCCATCAGCTCATACAGCGCGTCGTAAAGCGGGCGCAGATACGGCTCAATCTTTGTCTGGAGGTCTCCCGGAAGAAATCCGAGCTTCTCTCCCGCTTCGACTGCGGGACGGGTAAGGATTATCCGCTGAACTTCTTTATTCCGAAGCGCCGTTACCGCCATTGCGACGGCGAGAAAGGTCTTCCCGGTTCCGGCGGGGCCGACTCCGAGCACGATGGTATTCTGGCGGATGGCGTCGATATATTTCTTCTGACCGATGGTTTTCGCCCTGATCGGTTTTCCGCGGTCGGTTATGCAGATGCAGTCGTCATCAAAGGAGCCGAGTTCGTTCTCCCTGCCGTCCTTTACCATCTGAGATACATACGCAACCGACTGCTCGGTAAGGTCCCCCGAAAGGTTCAGCATCTTTTTAAGATAACCTATAGTTTTCGCCGCCTTGGCTGCCGAGTCGCCGTCTTCTCCCTGAATAACGATTGCGCAGCCGTCGGTAAAATCGCGCTGAACCGCGGTCACATTGAATATTTCTTCAATTATCTTGATATTTGCATCATAAGCGCCGAACAGCGACGATATCTGCGCCTGGCTGTCCGAGCGGACGCTTTTTTCTGTCATATGCCGGGTATTTACCTCGTTCATGCTTGTTTTTTATTTCAATAAGTATATTATACCACAACATCCGAAAAAAATCCCGCAACATATGTTAATTATGCGTTATTCAGCAAAAATAACCGATTATTCTTCAATTGCTCTCGACAAATCAACAAATTTGAGTTATAATATTATCATATGCAAAACAAACCGGAGTTGTTATAGATATGTGAATGACTTTTGTTAAAACATGTGCCGCAGTTCTGGCTCTGCTGCTTATAGCCGCGATGGCTGTATCCTGCGACGCAAGCGTTCAGATACTCACCCCCTCCGTTACCGCGCCGAATCTTTACGGCGAAACGCCCCCGCCCGCTGAAAATGAAACGGCGGAAGGCGAAGTTCCCGGCGGCAGCGACGGCAGCGGCGACGGGGAGCCTGCGGCTCAGCCGGAAAAACAGCTTCCGCCGGACGCCAGGGTCTCTTTCCTCGCCTGCGGCGACAATATAATCCATTCAAACGTTTACGAAGACGCGCTTGACCGAGGCGGCGGCACCTCATATGAGTTTATCCATATGTACGACGATGTCGCCGACATTATCGCTTCAGCCGATCTGGCTTATATCAACCAGGAAGGTCCTATGGGCGGCGAGAAATACGGCTATTCCGGATACCCGAATTTCAACGGTCCTCAGGAAATGGGGGATGCGCTGGTCGATCTGGGTTTCAACATAGTAAACATCGCCAACAACCATATGCTCGACAAGTGGGAAAGCGGTTTTCTCGACACCGCCGCATACTGGAAAACCAAGGATGCGACGCTGATCGGAGCATATCTAAACAAAGCGGACTACGACGATATCCGCGTAGTCGAGAAAAACGGGATAAAGATTGCGCTCCTCTCTTATACTTACGGCACCAACGGGATGGTATTGAACAAAGGCAGCGAAACGGTGATTCCGCTTATCGTTGAGGAAGACATCCGCCGCCAATGCGCCCTCGCCCGCGAAAAAGCCGAGTTTGTAATCTGCTCTGTCCACTGGGGCAACGAAGACTGGTTCAAGCCGTCGGATCATCAGATTGATTTCAAAAACGTGATGGTTGAATGCGGCGTCGACGTGATCGTAGGGACGCACCCGCATGTGCTTCAGCCTATAGTCTGGGAGCAAAACGCCGAGGGGCACAAAACGCTTGTAATTTACTCGCTCGGAAATTTCATTTCGACTATGCTTTATTCGAGAAACATGGTCGGGGGGATGATAACTTTTGACATCGTTCGAAAAAACGGCGTTATAACCGTTGAGAACCCGCTGCTGCACCCGACTGTCTGCTATTACAACCGCTCACGGCGGGGACTTCAGGTTTACAAAATGGAAAATTTCCCGGCTGAGCTTGCCGCTTCTCACGGCTCACAGAAATACGGCGCATTCGACCTCGACACCCTTAAAAAATATGTCACCGGCACGATCGACAGCGCTTTCCTGCCCGATTATTTGAAATCTTAAATACAAAAAACAGGCTTTGCGGAGCCTGTTTTTTATTTGAAGCTGTCGTGGAGTTTTGCCACCTGCCGGACGATCGACTGTATATAGGAGTTTATCTCTCCCGAACCGGTGTCCATATCGGTAAGGATTACAAGAAGATACGGGCGTTCGTCGTATATGATGGCGGCGTCGTGGTAACAGCCCTTGTCCCAGCCGTATTTATGCGCGCAGGGGGTCGGAGCCACCGCGTTGGCGATCATCACCGCCTGAGCCGAATTTGTCATCGCATCATACATGAATTCCGAATAAGTCCTGCCGGCCAGCATGAAATCATAGGTCGCCCGCAGCACCTTGCCTCCGTCCCTCGCCGAAATCGATGCAAGAGAGGACGACATCGGACCGCAGTCAAGGCGTTTTACCAGCGCCCGGTGCAGCTCGGTGCCGTAAGCTTCCTTGAGCCGATAATATGCGACATTGTCGCTGAATCTCAAAAGATACTCAAACAGCTTGAGATGGGAGTAAACGGCGCCCTCTCCCTCTTCGACAATCTTTCCGGATCCCGGCTGAAACGACTCCCTTTCGAGATATGCAAATTCCCTGTAGAAATCATACGGATAGTCGGTTCCGGCATAAAGCGGCGGGGGAAGCACTATTGTTTCGCCGTTTTCGTCTTTTTCCGTTTTAAGCGGCGGAGGAGGATTCGGTTTTGATTCCTCGTATCTCAAGGCGGCTTCAAGCATCTTCTCGTATTCCTCCGGATGCTCTTCTGCATAATCGGAGGCGGCTTCAAAAACCGACAGAACGAAAGGGAGCTTTACGAGGGAGGCAGTATGCCATGCGGTATCGGCATCGAAGCTGAAATGATGGCCGCTTGTAATGTCCTCGTAGTATAGGGAAATTTTATAGTTGAACTTTTTTATTACCTTTTGCGGATTTCCCTCTTCATCGAGCAGCGGCTCGCCGTTTTCATCGGTCAAGGGAGGATCCGGCACTTCCTCAACTTCGTAATACGGAGTGTTGCGGAGCAGCGAGTTTAAACGGTTGACGATATCGTACTGAACGTTGATATCATAGACTGACTCCTGCTCATACAGTTCCTTCAGCTTTTCAAGGTTATCCTGCGCAAGCGTCAGCTGAGCGATCAGCTCTGCGATTCTTGCGTCCTTTTCTTTTATCTGAAGCTCAAGCTCCCGTCTTTTCTCGGTTAGTTCGCGGAGCTGTTCTTCGAGGCTTTGCTTTACTTCCGGGTCGACCTTCTGAGCGGAGTCTTTCGTGAGTCGGTCAAAATCTGCCTGAAGCGCCGTTTTTTCTTCGTTCAGGCGGTCTATTTCGCCCTGCAGCCTCGCGATTTCGCTTCCGCTCGATTCGAGCTTTGAGTTGAGCGAATCGACGACCTCGTCGGATTTTCCGCGGTAGCTTTCAAAAGATTCCGAATCTTTTTTATAAAGCCGTCCGTAATACGCCGCAGCAACGATCGCCGAAATGCATATCAGCGTCAAAACTATCAGCAGAACCGGACTTCGTTTTCTGTTTTTCAAATCTTTGTTCTTTCGGGGGAAATTTTGA
>JAAZGC010000237.1 GCA_012511425.1 Clostridiales bacterium
CATATGCTTCGGGCGGCGTTCCCGGCGGAATTCCGGGAGGTATGAACGAGCTTAACGCCCCGATGACGGTAGGGCAGTATTTCCTTTTCTTCCTCGTCTGTTCGATTCCCCTCGTCGGATTTATCATGCAGCTTGTCTGGGCATTCTCGAGCGACACCAACATCAACCGCAAGAACCTCTCCCGTGCGATGCTTATCTGGACGCTTATCGGATTAGCAATAAGCATTATCTCGATGATTATTTTCTCGGTAGCATTCACAGGAATCTTAAGCGAACTTCAGAACGAATTCGGCTCATCGATGTATTATTATTGATCCCGGGAGGTATGAGTTGTCTCAATATTTTGCATGGTTCGGATTGCCCGGCTCCTTTGTGCTGACCTGCCTTATCTCGCTGCTGGCGCTTGTACTGGCGCTGATCTTCCGGACATCCGACCGCTTTATCGCGGCGGGAGCGATGTTCATCTGCTCTGTCGGCGATATCTTCATGATGGACTGGAACGGCGTAGATACAAAGGTGACCGAGCTTACCGGCTTCGGCTTTACCGGCCCCGTCCTTTTCATGATAGGACATCTCATGTATTTCTGGGCGTTCATGATACTCCTGACCCGCTTTGGCCACCGTTTCCTCGGCGACGGCACCTTCTACGGCCTCGGGATATGCACGATGACGTTCATAATTATGACCGCGCTCTTTATCATGAGACCCGACCGCGATATACCCACATATATATTGGGAATGATTTACCTGATGGTAATCGGTCTTGCGATGCTCGCAGTCTTCTCGTTCACCTTTGCCGAAGGGAAATGGAGGCTGATTTCCGCCGTCGGAATCATGTCCTTCTTCCTCTCCGATTTCATCATCGGCCTCGGCTGGATAGGCGGCATAAATTACTTCGATCAATACATCTGGTGGCTCTACCCGATAGGGCAGATTCTGCTGCTGATCGGCGCATAGTCCGCCGGAGATTTCTTCTGTTTTTACATAAAGATACGGAATACGCAAAAGCCCCTGCGGAGAAGCAGAGGCTTTTCGTTTTAATTTGCTTTTTTGCCGCGGCAGATAAATCGTTTTGCTTAAAATCTGCCTTCGCAGATCGCGAGTGCGGCGTCGGATGCGCTGGCGGCGTCGGAGGTGTAGCAGTCGGCGCCGATTTCGTCGCAGAAAGCCTGGGTTATCGGTGCGCCGCCGATCATTATCTTTACGTTGTCGCGGATGCCGCGTTTTTTGCATTCGGCGACAACGTTCTTCATCTCGACCATCGTGGTGGTGAGAAGGGCGGAGCAGCAGATGATCTGCGCGTTGTTCTCGATTGCGGCGTCTACATAAGCTTCGGGCGAAACATCGACGCCGAGGTCGATGCAGGTCATGCCCTTGCCCTCGATCATCATTTTGACGAGGTTCTTGCCGATGTCGTGCAGGTCGCCTTTTACGGTTCCGATTACGACCGTCCCCTTGGATTTTACTCCGTCTGCGACGAGATGCGGGCGGAGCAGGGCGGTGCCGGCGTTCATCGCGCGGGCGGCGACGAGGACTTCCGGAACGAAGACTTCGTTATGCTTGAATTTTTCGCCGATGATGTTCATTCCGGCGATGAGACCCTCTTCAAGGATGGTCTGCGGCTTTATGCCCTGTTCGAGCGCGAGGGTTACGTTTTCCTTCACCTTCGCCGAACGGCCGGATTGCAGCGCGGTGCTGATATCTTCAAGTATTCCCATTATTGCTTCTCCTTTGATTTTAGTTTTCTTCGCTGAATATTGTAGCACATCTCATCTTGAAATTCTATGAAAATATTGTTATTTTTGGTAAATAAACG
>JAAZGC010000028.1 GCA_012511425.1 Clostridiales bacterium
AACGCATCAAAGAAGATTATCGGCGGATTCGAGCCGGGCGCAAACACCGGCAAAGTCGGCGCCCGCGCCGGCGAAGTCTATTTCACCGATATCGTCACCTATTTCAGCGGAAAAACGGTTAAGAGCTATAACGTCGGCGGCAGAACCATCGCTTATGTCGACGACCTCGCCGAATCCTACAAGCAGGCTTATGTCTGGGACCCTTATGCGAGAACGCTTTCGCTGACCTTGGCCGGCGGCTCTCCGTCCCCGTCCCCCTCGCCGTCTCCTTCGCCTTCACCGGCGCCGCAGCCGGTATCGACGCTCAAGATTACGGCTCAGCCGAAAAATGTAACGGCGGGAAAGAGCGATCCTGCCTCCTTTGAAGTGACCGTCAGCGGCGGCGAACTTCCTTATTCATATCAGTGGCAGGTAAAACAGGGCGCCTCCGGCAGCTGGAAAGACATTACTTATACGGCAAGCAAGATGAGCTTCTTCGTCTCGGATACCGACCTTTCCAATCCCAACTACTACCGCTGCGTAATCACCGACTCGGCGGGAACCAAAGTCACATCCGACGCGGCATATGTGTCTACAACTCAATCCACCGGACTTAAGGTATCGCTTACATACGGAAGCATTGAAGCTTATGCAACCGATACATTCAAAGTATCGGTAACCGTCAGCGGCGGCAAGGCTCCTTATACCTATCAGTGGTATTACGGCGAATCTATAGGAAACTACACCGCGATCAACGAAAACACCCAGACGGTTTACTTTAAGCCGAATCCGGCTCCGGCAATTCAGTACCTCAAGTGCACGGTTATTGACTCTTCCGGCGCAATAGCCGAATCGGAACCTTTCAAAATCACCCTTAAACATGCTCAGTCGAACCTTACGGCGAAGCTGAACAAGACCTCGATCAGCGTAAAGCACGGCGAAAGCTTCTCGATAAGCGTCGGAGTTACCGGCGGAGCGGCTCCGTATAAGTATAGCTGGTATATGGCGATCGGAAACGGAACTTTCTTTGATATGTCTCAGTTCGACCCGAACGCAAGCGGCTCATACTTTAACTCCGCCGGAGATATTACAAATCCCGTCAAGTATTATAAGTGCGAGGTAAAAGACAACAACGGAAACACCGTATTCTCGGATGTATGCGTCGTTACGGTAACGGGAACGCAGGAAGCGCTGAATGCAACTTTGGACAAGACCGCTGTCAGCGTCAAGGCAAGCGAATCCTTTACCCTCAGCTGTAATGTAACCGGCGGAGTGGCTCCGTATAAATACAAATGGTACTTCGGCGACAAAAACGGCACCTTTACCGACATGACGACATATTACACCCCCGTATCCGCCGTCACCGGAAGCTCAATTACCGCCAGGCCTGATACAAGATACACAACCCAGTATCTTAAGTGCGAAGTGACCGACTACACAGGCATAATAGTGTCCTCAAATATCTGTACTATCACAATGTGGCCGGACGAACTTACGGCAAGCCTTGACTGCACTTCGGTTATCGTCAGCAGCGGCAAACAGGTTCAAGTTACCTGTAATGCGCAGGGCGGAGTCGCACCATATTACTACAAGTGGGAACTCGGATATAAGCCGTCGGTGTCTTACATACAAACTATTTGGACCGAAACCAGCTGCACCACAAAGACATACACCGTCATGGGCATTAGTGATCCCTCTACTGTCACCGGTTATTTTTTCCTGCGCTGCACTGTTTATGACTCAAATACCGGCAGCGTAAGAACAGATAGCTGCACCATTAAGTTCAATTAAATAATTAACTCCGGTAAGCAAACTGCCCGATGTTTCTTACCGCCCGCCGGAAACGATTTCCGGCGGGTTTTTGCTTTTGGCTTTTATTCCGATTCCCCGCGAAAAACCCCGAAAAAGTTTTTTACTGAAAACGGAACAAACCGCCCGCCTCTCCGTCTTAATAAATGAACTCGTTTCCCGATGCCATGTTGTAGCACTAAATATCCCCAAATAACTCGAATATGACCCGGCATACGGTAAAAATCCGGATTCGGAAACGAATAAACAAAACCCAAACAATGAGAGGAAATTATCATGAAAAAAACGCAGAGGATAATGTCTGCGGCTCTTACCTTACTGATGCTGCTTTCGGTATTTCTTATACCTTCGACGGCGGCATTTAAGAACGGCGACATTGTAAACTATTATCTCTATACCGACATTGTCACCTATATCAACGGAATCCCGATCCGCTCCTATAACATAGAAGGCTACACCGCCGTTATCGTCGAAGACCTTGCGAATTACGGCTTCGACGTCGTATGGAGCGCGGCTGCGAGGACGCTTAAGGTGACCCGCAACACATCGAAGCGCATCATAGGCGGCTTTGATCCAATCCCGAATACCCGCAAAGTCGGCTCTAAGGCCGGCGAAGTGTATTACACCGACATCGTCACCTATTTTGACGGCCATGCGGTCAAGAGCTACAACATCGGCGGCCGCACGATAGCTTATGTCGACGACCTTGCGGAATTCTACAAGCAAACCTATGTATGGGATGCTTACGCAAGAACCCTTTCGCTTACCCTCCGCGGCGGCGCGGCTCCGACGCCGAATCCGCAGCCCTCGTCGCTTGCAATCTCTTCGCAGCCGAAGGACGTCAAAGCGAACGTGAGCGACCCGGTTTCCTTCGAAGTGACTGTTAAAGGCGGCGTATCCCCCTATTCCTACCAGTGGCAGACAAAACAGGGCAATTCCGGTTCATGGAAGAACACCTCATTCACAACCAGGAAGATGAGCTTCTTCGTTTCCGAAACTGACATTTCAAATCCCAACTACTACCGCTGCATAATTACCGACTCTTCGGGAAGCAGGATTACATCAAGCGCGGTGTCCGTTGTTTCATCGCAGCCGAGCGCTCTTTCGGTATCGCTCACATCCGAAGATGTTTCGATCTATTCGACCGAGACTTTGACGATAGGCGTCAAGGTAAGCGGCGGCAGGGCGCCATACCGCTATCAGTGGTATTTCGGAAATGCGAGCGGAAATTACACGGGATTGTCGGCGAATACCCAGACAATCAGCTTCAAACCCGACTCCACCCAGCCGACGCAGTATCTCAAGTGCGCCGTAATTGACGCGGACGGCACCATTGCGCAGACAAAAGCCTGCAAGATAACCCTCAAAGACAACGTTCAGTTTTCGGCAAAGCTTGACAAAACTTCAATGACCGTCTCCGCGTCGAATCTCTTCAGTCTTACCGTTACTCCCACCGGCGGAAGCGGCACATATACGTATAAATGGTATTTTGCTGACGGCACTGGCAATTTCATGGATATGACCGCTTATATGTCCGGAGCCGATCTTGCGACATTGACGACATATCCGAATCCGCAGTATCCGACCCAGTATTACAAGTGTCTTGTCACCGACAGAGCAACCAATAAATCGGTATTCTCGGATGTCTGCACATTGACCGTTACCGGCGGCCTCGGTCAGTTTTCGGCAAAGCTTGATAAAACCTCGATGACCGTCTCTCCGGCGAATCTCTTCAGCCTTACCGTTACGGCAACCGGCGGAAGCGGCGCATATTCGTATAAATGGTATATCGGAGACAACAACGGCACATTCAGGGAAATAACCGGCGCGAACCTCGCGACGCTGACGGCTTATCCGAATCCGCAGTATCAAACCCAGTACTATAAGTGCCTTGTCACCGATAAAACAACCGCAATGTCGATCTATTCGGATACCTGCACCATGACTCTGACCGGCAGCATAGAGAAACCGCTCGAAGCAAAGCTTGACAATACTCTCCTTATCGTCGGAGCAGATAATTTCTTCACCCTCACCGTCACCGCGACCGGCGGAACCGTTCCGTATACCTATAAATGGTTCGTCAGCGACGGCTCCGGAAGCTTTAAGGAATATACCGGTTTTACGTCAGCCGGCGGCAGCTCTATAACCGCCAAGCCGATTCCGGGTGTTGCGACCCAGTATTATATGTGCCTTGTCACCGATAAAAAGGGAGAAACGGCATACTCGGACATCTGCACCGTCAAGCTCAACAGCAGCTCGATAAATCCGCTTACGGCACAGCTCAGCGTTTATTCGATAGACGCTCCTCCGGCGGGGGTGGTTTCCATAACCTGTCTTCCCTCCGGCGGAACCGGGCCTTATAGATACAACTGGGAATTCTCGCTCAACGGCATAACTTTTTTATCCACCGGCGTCGAAACGCAAACCATTATGATCCCCGGATCTTCAAGCGTATCCGTGATATATTACCGCTGCCGCGTTAAAGACGCAAACAACGAAGAAGCAGTTACAAAGCAATGCAAGGTAAACTTCGCGGGATAACGATAACAGCGGCAGATAAATAAACCGCTCTGCCGAAAACCGCAAAAACCGAATAATCCCCGCCCGCCGGAAATATCATCCGGCGGGCGGGGGCGTTTATAAGATATCAGCCGAGTATCGCTTTGATGTCCTCATCGGCGGAAGCCGACGGCATTATGTTGTAGTTTTCGACAAGGAATTTCATGACATTCGGTGAAACAAAGGCGGGCAGGGAGGGTCCGAGACGGATGTTCCTTATTCCGAGGTAAAGCAGTGTCAGCAGCACGCAGACGGCTTTCTGCTCATACCAGGATAATATTATCGAGAGCGGAAGCTCGTTCACAGAGCAGCCGAAAGCCTTTGAAAGGGCGACGGCGACCTGAACCGCGCCGAAAGCGTCATTGCACTGACCCATATCCATAAGACGGGGAAGTCCCGAGACGGTACCGAGTTCAAGGTCATTGAAGCGATATTTGCCGCAGGCGAGCGTCAGCACCACCGTGTCGGAGGGGAGTTTTGAAACGAAGTCTGTATAGTAGTTGCGACCGGGTCTGGCTCCGTCGCAGCCGCCGACGAGGAAAAATCGCCTTATCTCCCCTGATTTTACGGCTTCTGTAACTTTATCGGCTACTCCCAATACGGTTCCGTGCGAGTATCCGGTTGTGACATATTCGCCTCCGTTTATTCCGTAAAACTGCCTGTCCTCCGGATAGCCGCCGAGCCGGAGCGCTTTTTCGATTACCGGGGTGAAATCTTTATCATCGCCTATATGAACAAGTTCGGGATAGGACACCAGTTCGGTCGTGAAAATGCGGTCCTTGTAGCTGTCTTTCGGCGGCATCAGGCAGTTGGTCGTGAAGAGCACGGGAGCCGGGATGTCGGCGAATTCCTTCTGCTGGTTCTGCCAGGCGGTTCCGAAGTTACCCTTGAGCTGCGGATGCTTTTTAAGCTCCGGATAACCATGCGCCGGGAGCATTTCTCCGTGGGTGTATATGTTGATTCCCTTGCCGTCGGTCTGTTCGAGCAGCAGTTTGAGATCATAGAGGTCGTGGCCGGAAATAACGATAAACGGACCTTTTTCCACTTTAAGAGGGACGGTTTGCGGCACGGGGATGCCGAAAGCGGAAGTGTTTGCATGGTCGAGCAGCTCCATGCACTCATAGTTTCGCTGGCCGGTTTCAAGCACCAAAGGAAGCAGCTCGTTCATCCCCATACAGCTTCCGACGGCGATCAGCGCTTTCGCGAAGAACCGGCTGACTTCCTCGTTCTCTTTACCCAACACCAAGGCGTGATAAGCATATGCCGCCATTCCTCGTATGCCGAAAAGTATCAGTGATTTGAGAGAGCGGATGTCTTCGTCGGCTTCATGCCAAAGCTTATCCATGTCGTAATCGGAATTGCATTCGCCGCAATTGCCGCATTTCGCAATTCGCCCGTTTTCGGCATATACCTCGTTTATAAGCGCTTCGACGGTCTTTGCGTTGAAGTTAACGTTGGTAACGGTCGTGAAAAGCCCGCGGATCATAAGGTGATAAGTGCTTTTGTCGGCTTTCGGGTTGTCCTCGGCCGTCCGGGCAAGGCTTATCATCGCACCGGTCAGGATATCCTGGAGCTTGGCGACTTCGGAAGGTTTTCCGCATACACCGGCTTTTCCGGTACAGCCCTTACAGGCGGCGGTTTGCTCACACTGAAAACAAAACATCTGGTTTTCCATAATAAAATCTCCTTTTGATTTTTTCGAAATCTGATAATTGCG
>JAAZGC010000029.1 GCA_012511425.1 Clostridiales bacterium
ATATTTAATGGTGCGCACCATCTGGGTGGTATAGGAAGCTTCGTTGTCATACCATGAAACTACCTGAACCTGATAGGTGTCGTCACCGAGTTTCGCTACCATAGTCTGGGTGGAATCAAAGAGAGAACCATAGGTCATTCCGATAACATCGGAGGATACGATCTGTTCTTCGTTGTAGCCGAAGGACTCGGAAGCTTCAGCTTTCATGGCGGCGTTGACGGAATCGACGGTAACGTCCTTGCCCTTAACAACGGCTATAAGAATGGTGCTTGAACCGGTGGTAACCGGAACGCGCTGAGCCGAACCGATAAGTTTGCCGTTAAGCTCCGGAATAACAAGGCCGATAGCTTTGGCAGCGCCGGTGGAGTTGGGAACTATGTTAGCGGCAGCGGCGCGGGCGCGGCGGAGGTCGCCTTTGCGGTGCGGACCGTCGAGAACCATCTGGTCGCCGGTATATGCATGAACGGTAGCCATGATGCCGCTCTGAATCGGGAAAGCATCGTTTAGCGCTTTAGCCATCGGAGCGAGGCAGTTGGTGGTACAGGAAGCGGCTGAGATGATCTGGTCTTCGGCGGTGAGAATCTTTTCGTTTACGCCGTAAACTATGGTCTTGAGGTCGTTGCCTGCGGGGGCGGAAATGATAACCTTCTTCGCTCCGGCAGTAATGTGAGCCATGCTCTTCTCTTTGCTGGTGTAGAAGCCGGTGCACTCGAGCACTACGTCGACATCAAACTTTGCCCACGGGCAGTTTGCCGCGTCTTTTTCGGCAAAGATCTTTATTTCTTCACCGTCGACTATGATGGAATCTGCGGTAGCTTCTACGGTATGCTTGCTTTCGCCGATGAAACCGCAGTAGCCGCCCTGAGCGGTGTCGTACTTAAGCAGGTGGGCAAGCATATCCGGACTGGTAAGGTCGTTAATAGCAACGACATCATAGCCGGGAACTTTGAACATCTGACGGAAAGCAAGGCGTCCGATGCGGCCGAAGCCGTTAATAGCAACTTTTACTGACATGAAATATATCCTCCATTTTGTTTTAAACTACTGTTATTATACCACAAAACAACTGTTTTTTCAAGAAGCAGCGCTAAACTTTACATTAATCATCACAAAATTTTTCATTCTGATGTTAACAGGCAAACCTTTTTTCACAGAATCCTCGGAGAAATAAGAACAGCTGCCTTATAATTCCGGCTCATCTTCGTAATCGTCTTCGATGGCTTCGAGCTGGTCGATGCAGTCGTACTCGCATCCGCATTTGGGGCAGATGACTGCTTCGGGGTCGACATCGAGAGTTATTTTGCTTTTTTCACCGCATTGCGGACATATGACTTCAAATTCGACATCTGCCCAGTCATTTTCGACGAACTCCGTTTCCGGATCTTCCCCGAAAACGACATCCTCGAGATCGGAAAGGTCGGAATCCATTTCATCGATCAGATCGGCGCTTTCTTCGACTGCTTTTCCAAGCTCGTATATTTCGTTATAAATATCTTCGAGCATATCCGAAACGGCGGAACACAGTTCGGTAATTTCCCGATTGAATGTTCCTGTGGCTTCGAGTCTGCTTATAAGCCGGCGAACCCGGGAAAGCTTTTCCTGAGTGTCCATTGCGGTATTCTCCTTGTAAGGCCGGTGTTACGCTCTTTCGAGATACTCGCCGGTACGGGTATCTATCTTTACTATATCTCCGTTGTTGATAAATAGCGGAACGCGAATCACTGCTCCGGTTTCAACGGTGGCATTCTTGGTTGCGCCGGTAGCGGTGTCGCCGCGGACGCCGGGTTCGGTATCGGTAACTTCAAGGGTAACGAACATAGGCGGTTCTACCCCGAATACCTTTCCCTTGTAGGACATGACGCGGCAGATATCGTTTTCTTTCATAAATTCAAAGCTGTCTCCGAGAGTAGCTTTATCGATAGGCAGCATTTCGAATGTTTCCTGATCCATGAAATAATAAATATCGCCGTCGCTGTAGGAATACTGCATGTCCTTGCGATCAATGGTCGCGTTTTCGAACTTATCGGTCGGGCTGAAAGTACGCTCTGTCACCGAACCGGTAATGACATTGCGGATTTTTGTGCGAACGAAAGCGGCTCCCTTTCCGGGCTTGACATGCTGGAATTCAATGATCTGCATGACGTTTCCGTCAAGCTCAAAAGTTACGCCGTTTCTGAAATCACCGGCAGTTACCATTTTAAAAACCTCCAAAAATAGGACAATGTGAATATTAGGATTATCTTATATATTATATCATGTATCTGTTAATATTTCAAGACGGATTATAAAAATAATAAGCCGTTCGATAAAAGAGCGGCTTATTTAAGAAAATTCTGTTTTTCAGTTTATTTCAAGCCCGCGCAGCTTTTTGGCGGCGGTTTTGATCGTATATGCAGGATTAAACAAACTTGACGATCCAACGACAAAGTTATCAGCTCCGGCGCTGCACATTTTCGGGATGTTTTCAAAACTGCAGTTGCCGTCCGCCTGTATCGATATATCGGTGAATCCGAGACTGTCAAGCATGGCTCGGCATCTTTTGATTTTATCGAGCGTCTGCGGTACCAGCTTCTGCCCCGCAAATCCGGGGTTGACTGTCATGATAAGCACCATATCTATATCCGGCAGAATATCACGGAGGGTTTCGAGCGGGGTTGCCGGATTCAGCGCTGCGGCGGCTGTCGCGCCGGACGCTTTTATCATAGCCGCCGCTCTTTGAAGATGGGCAGTACTTTCCGCATGAACGGAAACTACATCTCCCGGGCGAAGGCTGAGTGAGGGAATGATATTTTCAGGGCGATCGACCATAAGGTGGTAGTCGTAAGGAAGGCTGCATGCCGTCCGCGTAAGATCCGCAAGCTGCGGAGACAGCATCAGATTCGGCACGAAATGACCGTCCATGATATCGATATGGATATAGTCGATTCCGCTTGTTTCAAGCTCCACGAGCTCTGAGCCGAGATTGAGTATATCGGCGCACATCAGCGACGCCGACAGCTTTATTTTTTTCATTATTTCATCAGTTTTGCCATTACGGCTTTCTGAGCGTGGAGGCGGTTTTCCGCTGCGTCGAATATCTCGTTTGCATGGCGCTCAAAAACGTCCGCGGTGATCTCCTCTTCGCGGTGAGCCGGCAGGCAGTGCTGAACTATGACGTCCTTCGCGGCTGCGGCTTCGATTTCCCGGTTTATCTGATAACCCTTGAAATCGCGGCGGCGCTGCTCGGACTCCCCTTCCATTCCCATCGAAGCCCAGACGTCGGTATAAAGCACATCGGCTTTTTCGGCAGCCTTTAAGGGGTCTTCGGTCATCATGAATTTACCGCCGTAGCCTTTAGCGAATTCGAGGACATCTTCTGCGGGACGGTATTTCTCGGGCACGGC
>JAAZGC010000238.1 GCA_012511425.1 Clostridiales bacterium
GGCATGGACAGCTTCGCCTTCGGTCTTAAGGCGGCTGACGCCATCAGGAAAGACGGACGGATCTGCGATTTTGTAAAGGACCGCTATTCAAGCTATGAAAGCGGCATCGGCAAAAAGATAGTCTCCGGCGACACTTCTCTCGAAGAGCTGTATAAATACGCATTGGATCTGGGCGAATATAACTCCGTCGGAAGCGGACGGCAGGAATATCTTGAGGATATATTCAACCAGGTTATGCTTGCAGCCGACTGATTAAACTTTTTCAGCCCCGAAAGGGGCTTTTTTTATATGTATCCGCATAAAGATGTTCTGTTTTATTGAAATCCGCCGAGAAATATGGTATAATATCCGGGATTTGATTTGGCGGATGTTCTGTATATTTATTATATTGATTAGAATAGGGCGGTGGTATATATGCCTAAAAACAAGAGCGAAGAAGGTTCCCGCGGAGGGCTGCGAACTTTACTGATCTTTATAACAAAAGCAAAGAAATACCGAAAATATATCTTCTTCGCCGCCGCGGCGATGGTTCTTTCATCGCTGCTCAGCCTTTTTACTCCTTACATCGTTCAGCAGCTTATCTCAAAGCTTACCGACGCCGAAAATGTTGTTATAAACGAGCTTGTTAAGCTCGGTATCATTTTGATCGCCGCTTATCTGGGAAGAGCCGTATGCCGGTTTATCACCTTGTCTCAAAGCCATGTCGCAGCGTGGAATTTCGTCGGAGAGCTTACGCTTGAGTGTTACGATAAGCTGCAGTCGCTCTCGATGCGCTATTACAGCGATAAGCAGACCGGTCAGCTGATGAGTACGATGCTGAACGACAGCCGCCAGCTTGAATTGCTTATCGCTCATGCGCTGCCGGATCTTTGCTCAAATGTCATAATCATCATTGCGGTCGCAATTTCGCTGATTATAATAAATCCCACTCTGATGCTGCTTACCATGATTCCGGTGCCTTTTATAATTTTCGTCTCTTCCCTCTTTTCAACCCGCGTTGCCCCGCTGTTTCAGATAAATCAGAAGGTTTATGCCGAGCTGAACGGTCTGACACAGGAAAAGCTTTCCGGCATGAAGGAAATCCAGGCAAACTCAAAAGAGGAGTATGAGCACAGCCGGATGAAGGACTTTTGCAAACATTACAGCTTTGTAAACATCCGTGCGAACTACGCCGGGGCGCTGTTTCATCCCTCCGTTGAGCTGCTGACTTCCATCGGTACCGTTATAGTGCTTGTCGCCGGCGGGTTCTTCGTAACAAACGGAAGAATGAATGTCGCGGAAATCGTCGGCTTCTTTATGTATCTGAGCCTGTTCTATACCCCTCTTGCAGCGCTTTCGAGGCTTAACGAGGATGTTCAGAACGCGCTTGCTTCCGGCGAACGGGTGCTGGACTTGCTTGAAACGGAACCGGACATAGTCGACAGCTTAGATGCGGTTGAGATGCCTGCCGGAGCGGAACCGGAAATCAAATTTGACGATGTGACATTCTCATACAACGACGGCATTAAGGTGCTGCAGAACGTCAGTTTTACCGCCAAAGCAGGTGAGATGACCGCTGTTGTCGGCGTGACCGGTGCGGGAAAAACCACCCTTGTCAGCCTTTTGGAAAGGTTTTATCAGCCCGAAGGCGGCAGAATTCTTTACGGCGGAGTTGATATAAACGAATATAAGGTAAAATCGTTGCGCTCGAAGCTTTCGATGGTAATGCAGGATATCTTTCTTTTTAACGGCAGCGTAGCCGAAAATATCGCATACGGAGTTGATGACGCCACATCGGAGCAGATAAAAGCTGCGGCAGTTATCGCCTGCGCCGACGGATTTATATCCCGGATGCCGGAAGGCTATGAAACGCAGATAGGCGAACGCGGAGTGAAACTGTCGGGAGGGCAGAAGCAGCGCATCGCCATTGCCCGCGCGGTGCTTCGTAAAACTCCGGTCATAATACTTGACGAAGCGACAAGCGCCGTTGATACCGAAACGGAAGCCGAAATACAGCGAGCAATCGAAAATCTGCGCAGCGGTGATACAAAGCCGACGCTTATCGTAATAGCTCACCGTCTCTCAACCGTCAGGCGAGCAAGCAGCATTATTGTGCTTGAAGACGGAAAAATCGCGGAAAGCGGCAATCATGAATCGCTTGTCCGGGCGGGAGGGATTTACGCAAAGCTTTGCGGGGTTCAGGACGGTTTATTGGATATAGCTCAAACATGAATCATAAAAGCCGTAAACGGGATTTCCGGATACGGCTTTGTTTATTATCTTGTCAGCTTTTTCATCCAACGCCAGCGGTTTACCTTGATAAATGCGACGATGCATTTCAGTATCTGGTCGCATTTGAGGCAGGCGACGGTTACCCATGTCGGCATTTGAAGCACGAAGGCAGATATTGCGGCGCTAGGCAGGACAACGCACCAGACAAAGATGAGGTCGTTTATCAATACGAATTTGGTGTCTCCGCCGGCTCTTACGATACCGGTATTTACCGACATCTGATACGATGTTCCGATGGAACAGACGGCGAGAACCCGGAGAAACTGATCGGCGTATGTAAGAGTCAGTGCTTCGAGCTCTCCCAGATAAGAATATAGCGCAAGCACAAGCGGGCGGGTGAACCAGATAAGGCTGCCGGTTATGATTCCGACGCCGACGAAAATCAGCTGGAGGGTTCTGGCATATTGTTTTACAAGCGTCATATCGCCGTTTCCGACCGCTTTTCCAATTACTATTGAAGAAGCGGTTGCCGAGCCGTATGCTCCTACCGTCAGGATCGAGAAGATCGTTGAAGATATCGAATAGGCGGCAATCGAATTTACGTCAAAGCGGCCGACTATCATGCCCTGAACGCTTAAATTGATACCCCATGTGACAGAGCCGATGAATACCGGCAAGCCGTAGCGGAAAAAATCAGATGTGAGCTGCGGGTCAGATTTGCCGAAGAGATCGGAAAGCTTCATTTCCAACTGTTTGTCACGGAAAAAGACGAACCATATCATAAGAATGCATTCGGCTATCCTTGCTACTACCGTCGCAAGCGCCGCGCCTACAACTCCGAGCGCCGGGAAACCCAGATTGCCGTTGATAAGGAGGTAGTTTAGCGTTACATTGATGACTAAAGCCAAAATCGAATCTATCATTCCGATACGAACCGATTCAACACAGCGCATTGCCGAGATCAGCACGTTTGAAATGCAGAAAAACAGATATCCGACACCCATTATCCGGGCATAAGGCACTCCAGCTGCGATTACTTCGGGATTTGAATTGAAGATGCCAAGCATCTGCGCCGGGATAGTTATCATCAGCAGCGATATTGCCGCCGTGCATATGAAGCAAAGCTTAATCCCTATCGAGACTATCTTCTTTACGCTTTCTCTGTCGCCTTTGCCCCAATACTGGGCGGCAAGGACTATCATTGCCGGAGCGATTCCGTGGATTACCTGACCGACAAAGGTTGAAACGACGTTTGTGGCGTAAACGCCGTCCAGAACTATCTCGCCTAAATTTGCGACCATAACATTGTCGGCAAGATTTACCGCCTGTGTTATTATGTTCTGAAAAATAATCGGTATCGCAAGCAGTGCGAATTTTTTATAAAAAGACAAGTCTCTTACATATCTGGAACTTATCGCTGAATCCATATCTGCCTCTTTGACATAAACTTTACAATATTATACACCGTCTTTTGCGGGATTTCATCAAGCGGAGATGAGCGTTTAATGAATTGTTGACGGTCGATAATTTTACCTCTCCTTTACGCCGTTGAATTGTGCATATTGCCATCTTGATATTTTTCGGTAAAAGTGATATAATATTATAGTCGCACAGGGGTATAGCTCAGTTGGTAGAGCAGCGGTCTCCAAAACCGCGTGTCGAGCGTTCGAGCCGTTCTGCCCCTGCCAAACCGCCTCCGGATTTCCGGGGGCGGTTTTTTCTTTCAGTTTTTTTCGGATTCAGATCATATCTCTATAATATCACCTGCGTCATGTCCTCCGGGAGGAGATTTAAGCAGTTTCTCACATCTGCGCCTGTCATTAATATGCCTATCCATCAACAGATAAAACCCTCTCGAATGATTCGGTTCGCTCAGGTGACAGAGTTCGTGGACGATAATCATGCGGAGACATTCGGGAGGATACTGCGCCAGGCGGAGATTGAAGGACAGACGGCGGGTCTTCATGCTGCAGCTTCCCCATCGGCTTTTCAGATATTTTACCGCCGCTCCGCTGCTGTAAAATCCGGTTATTTCTTCGTATTTAGGCAGCTCGGATTTTATTGCAGCCAAAAGCTCATCGCCGTATGCCTTGCGTAAAAAATCATTGCGATTCGCTTCCGAAGCGGACGGAGGAACCGAGAGCAAAGCCGTCATGGTTTCGCTGTCGAAAGCAATCGAGTAAGCGTCTGACGGGATGAGCTTTATTTTATAGGGTTTTCCCCAGAGTAAGATATGGCTGCCTTCGGTTATATTTTGGGTTTTACCTTCGGGTTTCGGCGAAGAATGCAGCTTTTTGTTTATCCATTTTATATTGAAGCGGATAAAGCGCTCGGTGGCGGTTTTCGGCGTTCCGAAGGGCGCCGTCACAAAAATTTCTCCGTCACGAACGCGAAGATAGGAATGTTTATTCGGTTTATAAGTTATATTTACTTTTATGCCCTCCACGATTATCTGCGCGGAGGAAACAACTTGCTTCTTTTTTGATTTCATTTACTTGACAGATTCATTAAATAGTGGTATTATTATCAAAAGAACTCGGCTGCCGAAAGGACATGATGAAATGATAAAAGCTATACCCGGGGCATACCCGACTATGATAACGCCTTATAATTCGGACAAGACCGTCGACTACGGCGCCGTAAGGGCGCTGACCGCATGGTATTACGAGCGCGGCTGCGCCGGAGTCTTCGCTTCCTGCCAGTCGAGCGAGATATGGTATCTCGGTCTTGAAGACCGTGTGAAGCTGGCGCAAACGGTTAAGGATGAGTCGGACAGGCTCGCCGCGGAATACGGGCGAAAGCTGATGGTCGTCGCATCAGGTCATGTTTCTTACGACCGCGAGGAACAGGTGCGTGAGCTTAACCTGATGGCTGAAACCGGCGTTGACGCGGTTATCCTGATCTCAAACCGCCTTAATATCGAAAACACCGGCGACGACGAATGGATATCCGACCTTTCAAAGCTGCTGCCTCGGCTTCCCGATGAAACCGCGCTCGGAGTTTACGAATGCCCGCATCCTTATAAAAGGCTGATGAACGACAAGCTGCTTTCCTTCTGCGCTTCGACCGGACGGTTCGCTTTCATGAAGGACACATGCTGCGACGCCGACCTTATAGCACATCGCTGCGAAAAGCTTTTCGGCACCGGAATGTCGCTTTTCAACGCAAACGGACAGACTCTGCTGTCTTCTCTGCGCGACGGCGCGGCGGGTTATTGCGGCGTTATGTGCAACTTCTATCCGGGGCTTATCAGCTGGCTTTGCCGGAACTTCGATACCCAGCCGATGACGGCGGAGAGAGTCGCTTCCTTCCTTTGCCTGGCGTCTTTTACCGAGGGGCTGACATATCCCGCATCGGCGAAATATTATCTTGCGAAATATCAGGGGTTTGATATGAGTACCTTTTCCCGGTCGACCGATGAGCGAAAGCTTGACCGCTACGCCCGCGACTGCATCGACATGATGAC
>JAAZGC010000239.1 GCA_012511425.1 Clostridiales bacterium
GCGGCGTCTGCGCCGAAATCGGCGCCTGCCGTTGCCGTTATTAAGTCGGTATCAACGCCGACGAGCGGATAGTTGTTGTAGAGCTTGTATCTTACGGCGCCGGGCGTGCGCACGATATATCCGAACCGCGACCAGTAAAGCAGGTCTTCGGCAGGCTCGCCGCGGGTGCGTCCGGCGGTGTCGGGGCGCCAGGTCGGGTCGAGATCGGGGGTGTAGCTGTCGCCGAATTTGAGGCGGCTTGCATCGACGGCGCAGTCAAGCGCATACCAGCTGCCCTGGGGGACAAGGTCTACCCAGCCGTCGAGTGCTATGCGTTCCGATGAGGCTTTGAGAATCAGCCGGGTCAGCCCGTCGGCTATCATTATCGTAGCCGATACCGACGGTATCTCGACATATCCTTCATAGCCGGCGGAGTTCAGAGATGCGGATATCTCGGCTTTGCCGGGAATTGCTCCGGCCGTAAATGTCGAGCCTGAAAAGCTGCCGTAATTCTGATTTACGCCGAATGAAACTTCGTCCGGGCGAAGAGCTGTCCAGCCGGTCGATGAGCGCAGCCAGAAGGCAAGCTTCGTGCTGCCGCCGGGGAGCACCGCCGGATATTCGGGCTCGATATGCAGGCGGAATTCGGCGCCGCCCGGCTTTTTGCAGAAGAGCAGCGCATTGCTTATCTTGCGCTCGGCGCCGTCCTTCGGAATGTTTACCGGGACAAAGCCGTTCGGGGTATCTGCGGCAACCGTCGATGAGCCGCCGCCGTCAAGGTTGAGGGCGTTTACGCAGCCCAGCGATTTCATCGCTTCGGCAAGCTCCGCGAGAGTCAGCCCCTCGGCTTTATCCGGCAGCTTTCCGTCGCAGGAAAAGAATACTACTCCGCCGTCGGGGCGGATGCCGACCGCCGTGCGGGGGTTTTTCTCCTTTTCGTGGCCCTCGTCGGTCAGGCTTTCGTCGAAATATCCGTTTTGGAGGATTTCGTCGCGCCCGCCGAAAGCAAAAGAAATGAAAGAATTCGAGGCAAACGGAGACGGGGCGAATTCTGCGAAGTTTAAAGCGGGATTTTCCTGCGGCAGCCCGTCGACGTCGATGTTTATCGAGACATGATCGCCGGCTTTTAATGACGAAAAGAGCGGATCTGCGAAAGCTTCGCTGTCGTTTGCTATCGAAAGCACCGCGCAGCCGGGGGTGAGCGGGGTGTCGGTCACATCGCTGTCGACGCGCAGCACAACGCCCTGAACGGTTGAATTGACATAAAATCCGGTCTGCCCCGTCTGTATCACGATCTCGCGGGAGGGCAGTTCCGAGTGGGTGGATTCGCCGTATTCGGTGTTGAGCAGATAAGCGCCGTATGCAGACGGGAATTTATTCAGATGGTCTATCTTTGCCGCAGCTCCGCCGGATGAAATTGTTATCCGCGTCGAAAGGCGGCGGATGCCTGCGTCTCCGGCTGAAGTGACGACAAAAGCTGACCCCTCGCCGCTCGAGAGCAGGATGTTGTCTTTTATCGAAATTCCCATCGGAACGCCGGTCTTCATCGAGAAGAAATCGAGATTGATTCCGGCGACCGGCCACGCCGCCTCCGGGTTTGTCATCTTCTCGGTTTCCGCCATCGAAGTCAGGGTCTCGCGGCCGTATACCGAGCCGCCGTGTGTAAAGACGGCGGATGTGCCGCTTGAGCGCGGGTCCCAGCCGATTGCCCAGCCCTGCAGCGTTTTGCCGGGGGTCTCGTTTTCCGGGTTCCAGGCGAAAATCCGGCTCATCGCAAGGCCGTCCGAATAAGTTTCGGTGTTGATAAGCGACTCTTTGTATGCGCCGAAGCCGGCGGCGGGGTCATAGAAGGCAAGCGATGTCAGCGGCAATGCAGACAGAATAATTAAAATCGAAAGCAGCAGCGAGAGGAGCTTTTTCATTGAAACATCCTTTTAAATCTGTCACAGTAGTATTGAACATTCTTCCATTTTGCGTCGGGCGGGAGACGGTGGTCGGGGCAGGGGATGAATCCGCC
>JAAZGC010000240.1 GCA_012511425.1 Clostridiales bacterium
CAGCCAAACAATCAAAAACTGAATAAAACATAAAAATTCCTCCGGAGTATTGAAAATGTAAAGAAAGTGTGGTACAATATCTTACAAGAACTTTACATAAAATTACACCGGAGGAAAAACATGAAAAAAACACTCATCGCCGCGGCTGTCGCCGTATTGCTTGCCCTTGCGTGTATGACCCCTATGTTCGCGGGCACATATGACGATCAGTTCGCAAATCTGAATTTCAACACCCTTGCAACAATGGACGGCTCGGATCCTGCGACAAACCAGATGCGCGGCTTCACCGGGGATCCCGCCGGCGCTTACGTCCTCGGCTCAACGCTTCAGAGCGATGCCAAAGGCATTTACAGATTCGACGCCAACACCGGAGCCAACACCGGCTTCTGGATCGATGAGAAGATATCCTTCATCAAAGGCGAAGCCGTCGACGACCGCGGATATATCTATGTCGGCATAACCACTCCGGAAAACACCGATGCCGTCGAATTCGCAGTCCTCGACGCCGATATGAAGCAGATATATATCGAAACAATCGCTGCTTTCACCGGCGAAAAAGTCGGCGTTAACGGCACGGCGGTCGCCCGTATCGGCGATGCATACAAAATGTATTTCGTCACCAATTACGGCCCGAACTTCATCTACTGCTATGATGTCACCGATCCCAAGGCGCCCAAAGCCGATACCGCATTCGGCGACAACGGTCGCGCCGACATAAAGAAGCTGCTCGGAGGAGAAGCCGAAGGACAGTATGTCGCGGTAGACACCGACGGAACGGTATATCTCACCGCTCTCGTCGACGGCGTCAACTCCAAGGGCGACACCATAGCCAAAATAAGCGCTGACGGCAAGTCGGTTATTTCAACCGGCAAATTCGACGAATGCTACGGCGTATGGCTCAAGGACGATTATGTGCTGATGTCCACCTATGCAAATGAAGAATCCTGCGTAATCGTTGCCAATAAGGCTGACTTCTCCGAAGTCGCCAGAATCGGTCAGATGCCCGATTCCTCGAATTATTCCGGCGTCTGCCTGATTAACGACCGTGTATATATCGCCGACCAGGGCTATAACGGCGGAGACCGCATCCTTGTCTCCGACAAGATTACCATTCCGGTAATCGAAGTCGAGGCACCTGCCGAAGAAACACCTGCCGAGCCGGCTGCCGATGTACCGGCTGCAGCAGTTGCCGAAGAAGCTCCGGTAGCGCAGGCAGCCCCCGCAGCTCCCGCTCCCGCCGCTCAGACCGGCGACATAACCGCCGTCGCGGTTCTCGCGCTCGTCGCGTCAATCGGCTGCGCCGCTGTGACAGGCAAAAAGAAAAACTGAATTAACCGCAAACAATGAAAAAGGCTCCCCGAAATTGGGAAGCCTTTTCTTCTTATATTCCGAACATCCTATTAAGTCCCGCAGGGGGCAAAGCCTTTATTTCTCCGAGTCCGCATTCGACAGGCTCAATCGTTTTGCTCTCAATCCGATATCCGGCGGCATATCGCCAATACATATACACCGGCACCGCGCTCCAGCC
>JAAZGC010000241.1 GCA_012511425.1 Clostridiales bacterium
GCATATTAGGGATAAGGATCTTGTATTCCTTCTTCATCTCATCGGTGAAGGGAATCGGTTTTATCCTGTAGTTGTCTCTTGTACCTGAAACACCGCAGCTTTCGAGAGCTGCCTGTGCCTCTGAAATGTCGCTGTCGGATATAAATTCCGTGTTTTCGTTATTTATTGCCATGTTATATCATCTATATGCCTTTATTATGAATTATCCTGAATCTTTTCCGCCGCTTCAAGCACGGAAAACAGAGATCTCATTCTTATCTTGACTGCGCCTAAGTTGGTTATTTCATCAATCTTAATCATAGTGTATATCTTGCCGCCGAACTCAAGTATCGAGCGCACCTCGTCCGTCGTGATTGCGTCGACGCCGCATCCGAAGGAAACAAGCTGTACCAGATTCATGTCAGGCTGAGAGGTGATATATTTTGCGGCGGAATACAGTCTGCCGTGGTAAGTCCATTGATTAAGAACGTTTGTTGTGAATTTATCTTCTTTATACGCTATCGAGTCTTCGGTTATAAGTGCGGCACCGAGTCCGCAGATAAGCTTATCTATACCGTGATTCACTTCGGTGTCGATATGATACGGTCGCCCGGAGAGCACTATTATCGGAAGACCTGCTTGACGAGCCTGTTTGATATACTCTTCACCCTTGAGTCTGACATCATCCATGAAATCATAATAAGCTTTATATCCGTGTCGGACGGCGGCAAATGTTTCCTTTTCGGTTAAATCAGGATAATATCTAATCATGGCTTCAAAGAATTTCTTTTCGAAGTCTTTCGGACGGTGAATTCCAAAGTATGAATGAATGAATACCGTTTCTTCAAGGCGATTTATATTAGCTGCCAGGACTTCGGGATAATAGGCAACCACAGGGCAGTTGTAGTGATTTTCTCCCTTGCTCTCATCCACATTGTAAGTAAGACATGGATAGAAAACAGCATCAACGCCCATATCGAGCAGAGACTCGATATGCCCATGCATCAGTTTTGCGGGGAAACATACGGTATCCGAAGGTATTGTATGTTGACCGGAAATATAGAGTTTCCGGTTTGACATAGGAGATTTGACTACTTCAAAACCTAAGTCATCGAAAATAGTGAACCAGAAGGGAAGCAGCTCAAACATGTTAAGACCCATCGGAATCCCGATGCGTCCTCTCGGACAGTTTTTGCCTTCGGCAGTCTTATAGCTGTCGAGCAGCCCAAGCTTATATTCATATAAATTGTAGTGCTTAGTTTCCGATTCGCCTTTGCGGATAAGCGGCTTTTCGCAGCGGTTTCCGCCGATGTACCTTCTTCCGCCTTCAAAGGTATTGACGGTCAGCCGGCAGTGGTTATTGCATAAACCGCAGGTGACGGCTTTGACCGAGTGTTCGAATGTTTTAAGTTCATCGGATTGAATGATGCTGCTTTTTCTGCCTCTGCAGAGCTGCTTTGCGTAGAGCGCTGCACCGTAAGCTCCCATAAGCCCCGCAATGTTCGGTCTTACGACTTCGCTTTCAATTTCGGTTTCAAAAGCACGGAGCACGGCATCGTTTAAGAAAGTTCCGCCCTGAACCACAATATGCCGTCCCAGAGCCGTCTCGATATTTTTGGCCGGAGCGCGAATGACCTTATATAACGCATTTTTAACAACGCTAATCGAAAGTCCGGCAGATATGCTTTCGATTGACGCTCCGTCCTTCTGAGCCTGCTTCACGGATGAATTCATGAATACGGTGCAGCGTGAGCCGAGATCAACGGGAGCCTCGGCAAACAGACCGAGTTTGGCAAAATCGATAATAGACATGTTCAGCGCACCGGCAAATGTCTGCAGGAAGGAGCCGCAGCCGGAGCTGCAAGCTTCGTTAAGGAAGATATTGTCGATTGCGCCGTTTCGTATCTTGAAACACTTTATATCCTGTCCGCCAATATCGATAATAAAGTCAACATCCGGGCGGAAAGCTTTTGCAGCGGTAAAATGCGCAATGGTTTCAACGATACCGAGGTCGATCTTGAAGGCGTTTTTAATGATGTCTTCGCCGTATCCGGTTACGGCGCTGTAAGATATCCTTGACTTCGGATATTTTTCATAAAAATTCTCTAAAAATTCTTTTACTATCGGAACCGGGTTGCCGCTGTTAGGGCGGTAATCGGAGTAAATAATTACGCCTTTTGAATCGGCGGCAACGCATTTAACGGTGGTAGAACCGGCATCAATTCCGAAATAAACATCTCCGTCAAAAACGGGACCCATATCTATTGTCTCAATTCGTGCCGAATCATGACGCTTTCGGAAAACTTCGTATTCTTCTTCAGATGTGAAAAGCGGCGGAAGAACTTCGTAATTAATCACCTTCCGGCAATTTTTAACGGCATTGAGCGCTTCATTTAGAGTATAGCTCTTCGGCTGAGGTGTCATAGCGGCGCCGATCGATACAAAATAAAGTGAATTCTCCGGACAGTTTCCTTTAACTCCGAGAGTATTGTCAAACTGAACACGAAGCTGTTTCAAAAATGTCAGCGGACCGCCTAAGTATACGACATTTCCTTTTATCTGACGTCCCTGACTGAGGCCGCCTACAGTTTGGTTAACAACGGCATTGAATATTGATGCAGAGATATCTTCAAGCCTCGCGCCCTGATTTATCAGCGGCTGAATATCGGATTTTGCAAAGACTCCGCAGCGGGAAGCAACGGTATATATCTTTTCGCTCTTTTCTGCAAGCTCATCCATTTGATCGGAAGTAACACCGAGCAAAGTCGCCATCTGGTCTATAAAAGCGCCGGTACCACCGGCGCAGGAGCCGTTCATTCGGACTTCAAGCCCACCGGCTCCTGTTATAAAGAGTATCTTTGCATCTTCACCGCCGAGCTCGATCACACAGTCGGTTCCGGGAAGCAGGGAATTAACGGCAGTTCTGGTAGCGTAAACCTCCTGCACAAACGGAATGCCGATGTTTTCGGAAAAGCCCATACCGGCAGAACCTGAAATTGCGAAATTAAAACTGTCGTTTTCCGCTATAATGCCGCTTTCTTTAATTTTCTCAAGCAGCTGTTCGGTTTTCTCCTGTATTTGAGAATAATGGCGCTCATAGGATTTAAATAAAATCTTATAATTTTGGGTTTCATCGATAACGACGCATTTCAGCGTTGTTGATCCGACGTCAAGGCCTAATTTCATGTTTATATATATTCATTAAAAGCGGGGAAAGAAAACTTTCTTCCGAAAGCGCTCCTTCCGCCGCGGTCCGTATATTTGTTTTAAGCTTTAATTTAAAATTCCGACAATAAAATCGGAGGTGGCTTGAGCCAAAAGGTCAACAGCCGCCGGTTTGAAGTGAACGCCGTCTGACCATGGATCGGCAGAAAGGTCAATAGCAGCGTTAAGATCATTTACGGCATAACCGGCTTCGGCAGCATATGCTTTCAGCGAAATGTTTCTTTCTGTAACAACTTTGTTGCTTTCCTCATCTTTTACGGGAGTCGATGTGACAAGGACAATTTCTGCCTGCGGCTGATATTGACGGACACGTTCGGTGTAAATTTTAATGCCGCTGATATAATCACTTACATTCAGTCCGCCGGTATGAAGCCCGTTGTTTATATGAATAAGCTTGTATTTGTATCCGAACATCGGGTTCAAAGCATAGTCAAGCTCGCAGAGCCATGCGGGGTCGGCGGAACTCTTTGACCCGACGGTGCTGTCTATCAGATACTTGTAACCCTTGCTTTTAAAAATCTGCTGAACGGGACTTCGGTATTGATTGGTTATTGAATCTCCGACGAAAAGAATTCGCGGCGATTCATAATCGAAGGAGTTTTCCCACCAGAAATTTACCCATTCGTAGTATTCCCGTTTATATGTGGGAGAATCGTTTCTTTCCGACATAAGAAAACCTCCGTGTTTTCTGATTAATCAGTGTCTGAAATGTCTTTCATGTGTAAATGCCATCGGAATGCCGGCTTCGTTTGCCGCCTTAATGGAATCGGCATCGCGGATTGAACCGCCCGGCTGAACAATAGCTGCGATTCCGGATTCTGCAGCAAACTTCACGCAGTCGTCAAACGGGAAGAAAGCATCCGAAGCCATAACAGAACCATTCGCCTTGTCTCCGGCATAATTGACAGCAAGCTCAAGTGCGGTGATACGGTTGGTCTGACCTGGCCCTACACCGACTGTCGCCTCGTCTTTTGCAAGCAGGATACCGTTGGACTTAACGTATTTAACCGCTTTCATTCCGAATATCATGTCGCGAAGCTGTTCTTCGGTAGGTTTGCAGTCGGTAATGATTTCGAATTCGGAATCGTTCCAGAGTGTGAGGTCGGGCTCCTGTACCAGGAGTCCGCCGGAGACCTTTTTGTAAACCAACATATCTTTGGTGTCGGGTTTTGTGATATCAGGCAGCTCAAGAAGGCGGAGATTCTTCTTTTGAGTAAGGATATCAAGCGCCTCCTGCGTAAACGAAGGAGCAATTATTATTTCGGTGAATATTTTCGCAATTTCTTCGGCTGTCTTCCCGTCAACCGGACGGTTAAGAGCAATAATGCCGCCGAAAATCGAAACAGGGTCGGAATTGTAAGCCTTCATATAAGCGTCAAAAAGATTATCGGCAATTCCGATACCGCAGGGATTTGCGTGCTTTACGGCAACAGCGCAGGGACGTTCTCCGCCGAATTCTTTGATCATTGCAATGGCGCCGTCGGCATCTCCGACGTTGTTGTAAGAAATTTCCTTGCCGTGAAGCTGCTTGGCTTCTGTAAGAGTACCGGTAAAGCCGGTGCCAATTTCTTTGTAAAAAGCTGCTTTTTGATGCGGATTTTCACCGTACCGCATATCCTGAACCTTGTCAAAGGTAACGGTAAAGGAATCGGGAAATATATCGGCTCCGGTCTCAACCGCAAGATAAGATGCTATAAGCGTGTCATAAGCCGAAGTCATTTTGAAGACTTTATAGGCAAGAATCAGTTTGGTTTCTTTTGAAACCTCACCGTTTGACTTAAGCTGCTCGATTACTGTTTTATAATCCGCAGGATCGACGATTACGGCAACATCCTGCCAGTTTTTGGCGGCAGCGCGAATCATCGTAGGTCCGCCGATGTCGATATTCTCTATAACTTCTTCGCGCGATACGCCGGGTTTGAGAACCGTCTTCTTAAAGGGATAGAGGTTGACGGCAACTATATCAATCGGAGCTACTCCGAGTTTCTCGATCTGCTCCATATGCTCAGGGATTCCGCGGTTTGCGAGAATTCCGCCGTGAATCTTGGGATGAAGGGTCTTTACACGTCCGTCAAGGCATTCCGGGAAACCGGTTACATCGGAAACATTCGTTACCGGTATGCCGTTATCGCCGAGAAGTTTTGCTGTTCCCCCGGTCGAGAGGATTTCATAATCAAGTTCAATAAGCGCCTTGGCAAAATCAAGGATGCCGTCTTTGTCGAAAAGACTGATTATAGCTCTTTTTTTCACGTTTATCTGCCTCCGGTTATATAAATAATCATTCGGATATTTTGACTGTCCGGCCTTCGACCGAAAGTTTCCCGGCGCAAAAAAGCTCGGCTGCAAGCGGAAGAATCTGCCATTCGGCCTGCTCCATAACCCTGCGCTGTAATATTTGTGGGGTGTCTCCCTCTTTAATTTCAACCGCTTTTTGAAGGATTATCGGTCCTCCGTCGGTTACCTCGGTTACAAAATGCGCGGTGGCTCCGGTGAGCTTAACGCCGTAATTAAGTGCCGCTTCATGAACGCGAATACCGTAAAATCCGTCGCCGCAAAAACTCGGTATCAAAGCGGGATGTATGTTGATAATGGCATTTTTGTAGCGATTTATAAACTCCGAGTCGAGAATATACATGAATCCGGCAAGAATTATAAGATCAATGCTTCGGCTGTCAAGCTCATTAAGCAGCGCTGTGCAGTATTCCGATCTTCCCGGATATTTTTTTTTATCCGCTACGCAGGTTTCGATGCCGTTATCATTCGCTCTCGTCAGTGCATAAGCATCCGGACTGCTCGAAAGGACAAGCTTTATTTTGCCGCTTTTAAGTCTGTCGTCCTTCTCTGCATCAATCAAAGCCTGAAGATTTGTTCCGCCGCCGGACACAAGTACTGCAATATTTTTCTTAACATCCATAATACGCAATTAAAGTCCGAGGTCCCGTTGAAGCTCATTGTCTTTCTCGACGACGCCTTTGTGCATTTTCACCCGTTCCGCTTTAAGTTTGTCGGCAAGTTCGGGGTCCAAAAGAGCGAGAATCTCGCAGGCAAGCAAAGCGGCGTTAGCCGAGCCGTCTATAGCTACGGTCGCAACGGGTATACCGCTCGGCATCTGGACTATCGAAAGCAGGGAATCGAGACCGTCAAGGGTTGATGACTTAATCGGCAGCCCTATAACCGGAAGCGTGGTATGTGCCGCGATGAATCCACCGAGATGAGCAGCCTTTCCGGCCGCGGCAATTATAACCTTAATGCCGGATTTTTCGGCTGATTTCGCATACTCACAGACAAGATCCGGGGTACGATGAGCGCTCATTACACGAGCTTCAAACCGAACTCCGAATTTTAAAAGTGTGTCAAAGCATGGTTTTACCGTATCAAAATCGCTCTTTGAGCCCATGATTACTGCGACTTTGGCCTGAATGTCCATATATATAACCTCAAAAATATTTAAACAGGGAAACGGTTTAAATTAAACGCAGACAAAGCGATTAGATGAATATTCACGCAGCGAAACGGTATCTCCGGTAACGAATGTATTTCCTTCGCCGGCTACCGCCGGCCACTGACGGCCGTTTATCAGTATTCTGCCCTGCTGAACTTCGCCGAAAGCTTTAACTACAACAGCTGTCTGACCGATAAGCTTTTTCGCCTCGTTTTTATTTCTTTTTTTGATTAAATCTTCGAAAAAAGTCAATCTTAAGAGAAGCAAAACCGCAAAAAAGGACACGAATGATGTCGTCTGAAATGAAATCGAAAATCCCGCGAGTGAAAAAATAAGCGAAAGCATAGCGGAGGGAAGCATTGTTACAAATATGTGTTTAACGGTAATTGCTTCGATTATAACCGAAAAAACGATTACGGCAAGCCAGATGTATGGCATAAATGTTTCCAGCGAAGAAAACATGACTCAGCCTCCTTGCTTCGAAAGCCTGCGTTATCCGTACATGAATATTCCGTATCAGTCGTATACCATGTAATTATATGAGCTGATGCTGTTGATTTTTGTTACACCACCGTATGTCAGCAATTCGAAAACCAGAGGAACCGAACTGTCAGAGTCCATATCGCTGCGGAAAAGACCGTCGTTTTTCATGATCATGTATCCGATGTCATATGTCCGTCGGCGGTATCCCTTGTGACTGCCATCTACAATAGTGTCATCGGTCAGCAAAGTGATTTCAATATTATAAATTCGCTGCATGGTTAAATCGGAATACTTGTTGTGTTCTTTCCAATATTCATCGGTGAAGAGAACATTAAGACGTTCGGCGTCTCCGTTTTTTGCGGCGTCAAAGTATTCTGCAAAAAAGACAAGCGTATCACTGTACATCAAATAATTATCGTCGGTAATGAGTGCTGATTCCGCTCCGTCCGTGTATAAAATATAAAGGTTTTTATCGAGATATTGAGGATCTTTAAAAATATCCGTGTCATAATCGGGTTTGGCAAAAACAAAATCATGACGAGGTGCTTTCCTTGATGTAATCGTATCGAGTACTCGCTTGTCCCAATCAAAATTATTCAAAAAAAGCAAAACAGCTATCACCGCAAACGATATTACCGCCGCTGTAATCAGCTTTCTGTTTCTGTCCGGCTTAGGTTTACGGCTTAAGCCGCCGCCTTTGCCGGGTGCTTTATTGTTGTTTTCATCCATAATGGGTACCCGATACAGTCATGTTAATAAAGATTATCACGGTGAGGCGAAGCCGCCTCACCGTTTAAGCGGATATTAACCGATGAATCTCCTGATATTTTCAAGTCCTACAGCAATTCCCTTGATGTTGTCTTCCATCCCTTCGAATTCGATTGCGACATAACCGTCGTAACCGGATCTCTTAAGGATGTTCAGCGACTGGCAGGCTTTTCCGTCGCCGTGGCCGACTATCGCGCCGCGCAGATAGTTGCCGGAACGGGTACGGAACCAGCCGGCACCGGGATTCACATCCATTCCGGATTTCCAGAAGAAGTCTTTTGCATGAACATGGATTGCGTAAGGAGCCATTACTCCAACGGCCTTGACCGGATCCTCATCGGCGCACATAAAGTTTCCGATATCGACAAGAGCGCCGAAGTTGGGACTGCCGACTCCATTAATGATTCGTTCGACACGGCAGCTGTCCTGAGCAAAGAAACCGTGGTTCTCGGTCATTGTTTGAACGCCTTTCTGTTCGGCGTACTTGGTTAACTCGGAGCATCCCTTTACTATGCGGGGAAGTGCGTCGTCAAATCCGATCGAATATTTTCTTCCGCCCGCGAAACCGTATGCGGTATCGTGGCGCATCTTTTTAACTCCGAGAGCTGCGGCAAAATCAACTTCTTTATGGAGACGCTTTACTTCGTCTTCAAGTATACCGTTTGAGCCGTTTAGAAAATCGGCTCCGGTAACGGCGGAATTCGGTTCAAGACCTTTGGAAAGAGTATATTCTTTAAGCTCTTTCGCAAGATCAAGGTCAAAGTTGTTTGTCCAACCGCCGTAGCAGAACTCAAAGCCGTCAAAGCCGAGTTCCGCAGCTTTGTCTATCAGACCCTTGATACCCAGGGAATCGTTATAACCGCCGAAGCTGTAGCTGCTAACCGAAACTTTCATTCTGTTCACCTCATGGTTGATTTTCATATAGTATAATTGTGTTCGCACCGGACCGGCGCAAAAGATTAGTATAAATTATTATATCATATTTTGCCGTCTTTGTAAACCGTTTTAAGAAAATTATAATGGCATTTTACATAAACTATTTAATAACGCAGTTAATTTCTGACTGCATAAAATAAATTATATACATAGACAAAACGCCAATAATGTATATATTATTACAAATTATCCGAATTAACACAAAATACCTTGACAAAATTAAGCATAAACATTATAATATATCTTTGTAAGACTGTGTGATTGTATTCACATTATTTTTGTGATTTTAAATCAATGTAATTCGGAGGTACCGTCTGAAATGGGTTTGAACATGTATGAAACCGTTAAAAAAATACTGATTGATGATCTGCAGATCGAGGACAGCGAAATAAAACCGGAATCAGAGCTGATAAACGATCTCGGAATCAATTCTCTTGAGCTTGCCGACCTGGTTATGAACTGCGAAGATAAGCTGGGAATCGAAATCAAAGACGAAGAGATACGTGACTTTGTTACCGTAAGCGATGTCGTCGCATATCTTGAAAAAACTGTCAGCGCAAAAGACAGCGCCAAAAAAGGCCGCAGATAAAACAATAATCTCTTGATAAAAGCGGCATCTCTTAAAATAATCATAAAGGAAGGTGAGGATATGGGTGCGCTGAAAGCGGTATTGATTATTGCCGCCGTGCTTTTGCTGTTGTTTTTAGCGTTTCTGATAGCCTTAAAGGTCAAATCCTCACTTGATTATGATAAAGTGATGAGGACAGCCAAACGGGACAAAAGATTCCTCGGGAAACTGCTCTCGACACAGTTCAGCAAGGGAAGATATATGCTGAACGTTGTCCTTCCGTACGGTCCCGACGGCAAAGACTCGGGACCTGTAGACGCCGTTGTTGTTTCGAAAGGCGGGATTGCAATAATAACCGCCAAATATTTCAGCGGCAAAGTGGTAAATCCGTATCGCGGAGATTGGACCGTAACAAATGCCGGCAATACCTGGCTTTTTCCGAATCTTTTTGAGAAAAATGCCGATTTTATCGAAGCGGTGAAAACCGTTATGAGGCGCGAAAAGCTATACAACATTCCGATACATAACATAGTTATGTTTGGTTCAAAGAATGTGAAGTTCTCAAGCAAGGAATCGACTCTTCTTACTCCCGAGCAGCTGATGCGGTATCTGCACGACATCAAAAACGATAAATTTCTTAACGGCAGTCAGCAGAAGGAAGTTATGCGCGCTTTTGCAAAATACCGCCGCAGAATCGTCAAAAGGAAAACGCAGCTGTCAGATAACCGGAATTTGCCCGCACCTGAACAGGGAACCGAATACAGAGCCGAACAGATAGCAGAACGAAACTCAGGACAAAGAGCCGATACAGCTTCGCTGACGGCGCCTGTCCGAAGGTCTCTCAAGCCTGCTGTTCAGAAGTCCGCTCAGATTGAAACACGTAAATAAGCAACTCAACATATATCAACCGGCTGCCGTCAGTCATAACATGGCTTCGGCAGCCTGTTCCATGCGATAACAGAGAATCAGGAAGACTACTTTATATGAACAAATTTCAAAATTCGGAAGCCGATATAGCAATCATAGGCGGCGGGATCGGCGGTCTTATGTTTGCTCATCGTATTTCTATGCAGCGTCCCGATCTGAAAGTGATTTTGCTGGAAAAAGGTGCTCCGCTCGAAAAACGGGTATGTCCGATAATTGCACAGAAAACTTCAACCTGTGTCAACTGCCGTCACTGCGCTATTATGACCGGTTTGGGCGGTGCCGGCGCTTTTTCCGACGGCAAGTATATAATATCAACCGAATACGGCGGCTGGCTGCCGGAATATCTTCCGGGCAAGACCGTTATCGATTATATCGAACAGGCGGATAAAATACTTGTCAGCTTCGGCGCATCAACCGAAAGATATATGCCTAGTGACGAGCTGAAAAAGCTCACCCTCCGATATGACCTTCATATGCTCCAGGCACAGGTCAAGCATCTCGGAACCGACGAAAATTTCAAAACCATGTCACGAATGGTGAATTACCTGAAACAGGTTATAGAAATACGCACCGAAACAAATGTATATGATATCGATCGCGAGACCAATACCGTCTGCTGCGAAGATTATAAAACCGAAGAAAAATACAATATTAAAGCGAAGAAGATTATTATTGCGGTCGGAAGAGCCGGCAGCCAGTTTTTCTCCGACTGGTGCTCAAGGCAAAAGATGCCCCTGCTTAACAATCAGGTGGATATCGGTGTCAGAGTCCAGCTTCCAGCAATAAACTGGCAAGACTTTTCAAAAATCATCTACGAGCCGAAAATAATCTACCGCTCAAAAGTTTACGGTGATGCGACCCGCATTTTCTGCTTCAACGAACGCGGAGCGGTGGTTACAGAAAACACCGACGGTGTTTTGACAGTCAACGGACACTCATACCGCGACAAATCAAGAGCAACCGAAAACTCAAACTTCGCACTGCTGACTACAATTAAATTCACTAACCCCTTCAACAATCCCGTCGAATACGCCAGACATGTCGCCACGCTTGCCAATCTTATCAGCGGCGGTGAAGTGCTGGTGCAGCGTCTGGGAGACCTGAAACTCGGAAGACGAACCGATGCCCGCCGCCTAGCCGCTTCATCAACCCGTCCGACTTTAAATGCGGTTCCGGGAGATCTCTCCCTTTGTATGCCCAAGCGTCAGCTTGACAATATAATCGAGACTCTCGATGCTCTCAACAATATTGCTCCAGGAACCAACAACTACGACACATTGCTCTACGGCGTCGAATGCAAGTATTACTCCGCACGTCCTGTGGCGAATGATTTCGAGCTTGCCGATTGCAAAGGCATCTATGCCATAGGCGACGGCGCCGGATTCACAAGATCGCTGTCGCAGGCTTCTGCTAACGGTCTTTACGTCGCAGATAAAATACTGAAAGAGTGCTTCTGATAATAAAAAATGACCGGAAGGTGCAGGCCTTCCGGTTTAAACTGACTATTTCTCTTCCTGCATGTTCCATTCGTAAACCGCAACATTTCCGCCCGTCAGTCTTATCCTGATGTTTACGGTTGATATCGGAACTTCTGTCTTGTATTCGTTTTCAAGGGTTGTCCCCAAATATTCGATTTCTCCGCCGTCAACTGCTATATCAAACGACTGAGTATCGGGATTAACGAGCACAATGCCGACACTGCTGTTCGATGCTTCAACGGAACATTCCTTCATGCTGCGGCTTTTGATGATGATATCGCTTTCGGAAGCCGATATTGTCATTGTTGAAGAGGTAGAGACATTATTGATATTGACGGAGCCTCCCGTCATTTCGATCCGGTAATCGGTTTTGGCATTTATGTCGGAAATGGTAAAGCTGCTTTCTGAACCGTTAAAATCGATGACATTAATCTTGTCCGAAGAGGCTATATAAATGTTGACTTCCTTCTGCCGCTTAAGGAAACCGGTTCTGTTATAATACTGCAGATATTGCCTGATCCCCTTGAACTCAAACCCGCTTTCGGCAAAACTCATTATTGAAAAAATATTGAGCGAATCGTCGAGGCTGAAGCTTTGAGCCATGAGATTTGCCGAATATGTTCCGGCGGGGAAGTTGATGATCTCGCAGTATGAACGTTCACCCCTGCCGATATTCACAACGGTATCGGTAACATTGAGAGATATCCGGTTAAGCTCCGTTTCGGAGAAATCTATTGTCTGTCTGATATCGCCGTCGGTCAGCTTTTCGGCTTCAAAAAGCTGTATGCCCTGCTTCTCGGCCATGCCTGCAGAAGTGAATAACAGCCCGAGTCCGGCGGCGATAACAACTACCGAAACAATCAGGAAAATTATTGATGCCGGTTTCAACTGATATCACCTCCTCTGTCGATGTCTGCGGAACGTCTTTTCAAACTGTAATAAAGATCCTTCAGACTGCCGATTATCAGCTGAAGAAGCGCAGTAAGCTTTTTAAGCGCAAACGGCAGGAATCTTATTGCGATGTTGTAAATGATGATCGCCGAGAACATACATATTCCGCCGACCAAAAGTCCTAGACCGAGCTCGTAAAGGCCGATAGGCATTGCGGAAAACAGCTGAGTTATCCCGTAAATTATCCCGACAAGCGAAATAGCGGTACCGACCGCAACATCGGCTATCAGAAGTGCGATAAGCACAACTATAAGCGCTGCAACCACCGCAAAGAGAACCCCGAAAACCACAAATACGGTAAGGTAGATCAAAGCCGTCAGCGGAAGCGCTGCAATGAACAATACCCAGAATAAAGCTGAACCGCGGATTTTTTCTGTTTCATATATTTCATCAAACTGATAATCCTCAGCCGACGGAAATTGTTGCTGATAATAATCGTTTGGGTAACTTTCCTGCGGAATCTCCGCTACAGGCAGCTGCTTCGCGGGCAGGCTTTCTGCAGCCAGCTCGGGAAAATTTTGCTTATCGGCATTCTGCTCGGATGTTATATCTCTGCGAGCCCGGTTGAAGCTTCCGGTCTGCCGTGCGGATACCGGTGTTTCCGACGTATTATACTTGCGTATCGCCGGACGGCTGCCGGTGCTCGTTAGTTTCTCCGGTTCGCGTTTTTCGTCAGGCAGATCGGCGGGAATAAACTGATGCATCGGCGATTCGTTTCCGGAAATAAGAGTTTTATTTTCGGAAAGATCATCTATTAATTCATCAGATGTTTCGGCATCGGCAGTTATCTCTTCGGGATCCGGCGAGAAAGGTTTATTTGGCTCTGTCAAATCCCTGTCGGTTTTAGGCGGTGTAATTTGACGCCGGGATATAATCTCGGTTCTGTAGTCACCTGCGACGATCATGGGTCTTCCGTCATCGGAAGGACCCGTTTCCTCACCAGCTGCTTTTACCTTGTTTATTTCCTGCGTGCCGAGCAGCTTCGCCTTTTTCTTCTGGATGAAAGTGGCGATGTTGGCTGCTATAATGTTAATCTGTTCCTTGTCATTAAGCGTTTCATTCAGCTCGTCTTCGTCAAGCGAATCAAGAAAATTTCGGGAAATTCGAAGCTGTTTTTCAATATCGCTGTCACTGACTCCAAGCGCTCTGAGTTTGTCTCCAAGGGAAGACAGATAAGAATTTATATCCAAAATTATTTTGACCTCCGTTTCCCCTTTAATAATAATATAATCAGGATGGTGCAGTTATGAGAGCCCGTCATAAAAAACATTGCGCCGAAAGGCTTGCCGCTTGTAAGGAAATACTAATCCTTTCACCGGAAGATATGAAAATCATTCCTTACGGTATCGAACTGGGCTGCGGCAAAGGCGCATTTATAACAGAGCTTGCGAAAAGAAATCCGGATAAGAACTATCTTGCGGCAGAATCCAATAAGAACGTTGCGGTAACCGCAGCGGAAAGAGTAATGGCGTCAATAAATACCGATGAACCGATTAATAATATACGATTATTTGTCGGCGGCGCCGAAAGGCTGGGCGATTATGTCAAACCCGGGAGCATCAGCCGGATATACATAAACCATCCGGATCCATGGCCCCGCAGAAATCACGAAAAACGCAGGCTCTCTTATCAGTCTTATGTACATATGTATTGGAATCTGCTTTGTGACGACGGAAAAGTTATATTCAAAACAGATAACCGCCCTCTCTTCGATTATTCGATTTCTTCGTTCAAAGATAACGGTTTTGATCTGACAGATGTCACATATGACCTTGTCAACAGTAAATATTATGACAGCGATATCATCTCCGAATATCAGGCATATTTCATTTCAAAAGGTTTGCCGATACATAGGTTCACCGCTGTGAAGCTTCCCGAATTCGTATTCCGTGATGATATCGACCGGGATTTTGTGACGATTCCGAAAATAAAGGAGCGTAATCCGGATAAATAAACTCCGTTTAATTATCTTGAACTGAGAATATTTTCAATAATTCTGAGGTCTTCGAATGTGTTGACGCCCAAAAGTTCGGTTTCATCGGTCGTCGGCATGGCGTCGACCCTTTCTTTATTATTCCGCAGAACACCGGGAACATCGGTAAGATATAGCTCGTTTGTCAGCGAATTTATCTTGATTTCTTCGAGTGAGGAAACGAGTTTACCTGCATTAAAGACGTAGTTTCCGACATTTAGTTCCCGGATCAGTTTCTGATCGGGAGTGCAGTTTTTGTCTTCGACGATAGCTTTAAATTCCCCGTTTTTATCTCTGACTATTCGTCCGAACGGAATCTGTCTTTGTGAAATGCACGAGAGGAGAGTTGCGGCGCAGTTATTTTCGATATGATGTGAAACTAACTTTTTTATTGTTTCCGGTTTTATCAGCGGAACATCGCCCTGAAGCACCAGGACAAGACCGTTGAAGCCGTTAAGCCCGGATTGAGCAGCCGCGCACTTTACGGCGTATCCGGTACCGTAGCCGCCGTCATCCTGTATTGCGAAGCGGTATCCTTTGCCGCCGAAACGATCAATAATCATTTCTTTCATATAACCGACAACGATGCTGATATCCTCGGGCTTGACATTAAGCAGGGAAGATGAGTTAATGACATACTCGAGCAGCGGTTTTCCGTGGGCTTGACGCAGTACCTTCGGCATCGGATTATCTGTTTCGCTCATACGTGTGCCTTTTCCGGCGGCTAAAATGATGACTTTGATGTTGTCCATAATACTGATTTCCTTGTATGAGATTTTGTTATTCAAGTGCTTTGAGAAGGGTGTTAAGACTCAGCGGTGATTTGCTCTCCTCGCGAAAAACATAGAAAACGGAAGAACCAGACGGTATTTCTGCATCAAGACGCGCATAACCGTCATCGCCTCGTGTGAGTTCATCACTCTGCAGCCTGTGTATTTTACCGTTGTAAGGATTCCATACCTCGGCAACGGGCTTGTTCTGCAAAAACGCGATCTCACCTTTAAAGTCATGATTCGTTGCATTTGCAGCGAAATATATGTCGCAGCCGGCATTTACCTTGTGTATGCAGTTGAACACCATGCCTGACTTAAGTATATGTGAATCGGATTCGATTGCTTTGAAGGCGGGAAGCGGCAGACCGAAAACACCGCTGTCGGCAACCTTGGGAGCGCCGCTGAAGATAACATCCGGTGCTATATCAAGACTGTTGATTATATGATCAAGTGCGTCCTTGTCGACCATTTTGGTACCGTCTGCGCCTGTCAGCGAAGGAAGTATAAAGTAAGCTTCTCCGCCGTTGTTGTTTTTGTTGACATACATATCTGTAAAGGTGTTGCCATCATCCATCGTCACCCCGAAGATATGTCTGACAAGACGTTTGACTTCGTCATCAAAACCGGTGTCGGGAAGTTCGGGATTAAACTCGAAGGCAAGAGAAGGGAGCTTGGTGGTTGCGATTATTTTTCCGCCCTGATCGAAAAATTTAGCAAGCAGTCTCAGGCTTTTAACGCTGATCATCGACATCCCGGGGACAACTACTGCCTTGAATTTCTGCGAGTTTATCTCATTCGAAAGGCAGAGCTGATTTCCGTCGATATAGCACCGCTCGACGAGGGTTTCCGGATGAATCACCGTAACATCGCGGATCGAGTAGTTTGTAATAAGATTGATAACGCCCATATAATCGGCATCAGACGGTGTCTGCGGGTATTCAAATCCGGTTGTCTGGACATCAAAGAGATTTGCCTGAGATTCAAGTGAGTGAAGCGGATAAATAACCGCTATGTCGCAAACATGCCTGCCGCCGCGAAGGAGTACCTGCGCTCTCGAAATATATTCGTTAAATGCCACAAGCTGATTTGTCGGTTTTTCAAAGTCATAATTGCGCGGCATCAGCAGGTTTGCGCCTCTTGCGAGTGCCGTCATTGCGCTGTTATACATATCGGCAAGATCGATCTCTCCGTAGTTGCCGAAGATATCGCAGATTACTGCATGACGGTCGAAGTTGTCGGCAGCGCCGGAAGCAAGCTTAAGACCGTTGAACCCGTATCCGGAGCCATTTTCAAGGCAAACCGCCGCAGCTCCGAGTTGCTTCTGAAAGCGTATTCCGTCTCCGAAAAGCCAGACTGACTGGATAGTTTTAAGATCGGCAACAAAGCCTGATGAAATAAGCCCGTGAGCCTTGGTAAAGTCAGAGACTGCCTTGATAAAACCATTCTCAAGCATTTTTGAACGGCAGTCAAAAAGCAGGGCTTTGAAATGTGCGGTATCCTTACCGATATTCATAAAGAGGGCAGGATAATATGGAGCCGGGTCGAATCCGTATTCATGTATGAATATATCGTTGAACCCCTTATCCCACATCCGCCGGTTGGGTCCCAGGAACTGAATTCCGTTGAAATATGTAAAGGCGACCGTTTCTTCAATATAATCTTCAAACTGTTCGGCAAATTTCTTATATGTCAGATCGATGAATTTCTGTGAAGACTCATAAGAAAGATAATTTACGCAGTCGCAATCCGGAATAGGTTTGCAGATAAACTGATGGATGCTCCAGTTGCCTTCCGGAACGTCCCAAATGACAACTCCGTCGATGACTTTATCGCGAATGTCAATAAAGCTGCCGTTGTCAATATCATAAGCTACGACAGACATGGTTTCCCCGGAATTATCAAGCTTTCGCCTGATTGGCTCTCCCGTGAAACACTCGTATTCACGCTTTACGAGCATATGCGCCCGATCTTCTTCCGATGCCTCCGCAAAGCTTCCGCCGGCTCTGCCGGATATCTCGCTGTTCGTTCTTGCGGCGGTTTCGGCTTTTTTCCCTTCCGGATCGGTTTGAATATCCGGGTCAATTTCCGTTTTTTCTTCGGATATAGGATAAACAGGCAGCACGTCGTCGCAATAAACGGCATGCAGTGCATTCTTTCTGAGCCGTTCGAGAATGTTTTTATAATATTTCCAATATAAATCGGAATTGAAGGAAGGGGAAACGTCGGAAGACGGTAGTATGGCGCAGCCTCCGCATCCGAGCTTTTTTATTTGACTGATTATGAAGCTTGTTTTATCTTCGTCCGAAATATCACCGTTCAATATAAGAAACGGCAGAGGTTTGTATTCGTTTGCGGGATTCGCAAATAACTTTTTCAATTCACCGTAATCTTTCGGTGTATTGCTGAAATACATTTTAATCACCACCGATTTCGTGCCGTTGAGCCGCAAAGCTCTCTAAGGGCAGGATTTCTATATAAAATATATAAACTCATTAAAATATAGTAGGAGTACAACATATTATATCATAAAATATCCGTGATGTAAACTACTTTTCATTCGATATTGGTTAAAAATGCCGCCTGAATATGTAAAATGATATTTAAGGGTGACATTCATATTCAATGCTTTTATATCTATCGATAAATAAAGGTTATTATATACATTTCCTGACAAACATGATAATGTTTCTAATGTACATTATTACGGAATTTATAAAAACTCTTGACTTTTGGAAAGCGATAATGTATACTATTACTTGTTGCGGATTCATACCGCATTAATTAACCGCATTTTGTTGCACCCGCAACGAAATAATCCCGTTTACGAATATATTAATAATATCTGCTCACGGAGGTGAGTATATTTGACGGCAATCGATAAAATTCCGACAGAGCTGATGAAAAAGCTCGAACAGAAAGGCATTGCGGAGAAGGATATCATACTTTGCGCTATGGCGGATATGAACTCCGAAGGCGTTCACTGCGACAATTGGCTGATAGTAACCGACACCGATCTCATCGCTGTCGGAGGAACCAGGATTCTCCGTCCCGAAGGCGACAGGAAAATCACCGATCCGAAAAAACTCAAGGTAGAGTTCGGAGAGATATCTTATCAATATTATCCGCTCGAATCTCTATTTGACTTTTCCATTGAGGATCAGATATCAATATCGCTTCTTACCGCCAGAAAAGCCGAACCCGATGTTGTTTCAAAGATTCGTGAAAAGAAAAAACAGGAAGCAGAGAAACGAAAAGAAATTGAGAAAATAGGCGAAAAAGCCCTTCAACAACCTGACCCCCCAAAAACGGATACCGGCAAAACAGAAAAGCAAGAAAAAGAATCGGAAGATAAAAAAGAAAAACCGCAGGAGATGCCGGAAGGAATCCCGGTTTTGATTACTTATCTTACCAGAACATACAAAAACAATCTGAATCTCTTTGTTAAATATCTTAACCAGTACCTTGTCGAGGGGAAAATCGAAATCGACGAGAACGACGCCGCAGAGGATCTTTTCTGTCCCAAGTGCGGCAGGAGATACGCCGACCCGAAGCGAAAGATCTGTGCGAGATGTATGGATAAAAACCGTATCATTAAGCGAACGGCGACATTTTTCGTAAAATACAAGGGTTACATAGCGCTGATAATGCTGACCTTGGTGATGAGCACTGCGATCGGTGTTCTTGCTCCGTATATCAGCTCCGGTTTCTATTACGATCAGGTTCTCAACGCCGCCGGAGAATTCTACGGACAGATTCTGCTAGTTCTCGGTATTATCATAGCCACAAGAATACTGAGTATGCTTGTCAACATAGTAAGCGGTATCTGTACTTCAACCATCGCGGCGAAAATCGTATATGATTTAAAAAAGGTCATTTTCGGCGC
>JAAZGC010000242.1 GCA_012511425.1 Clostridiales bacterium
GATTTCGTCCGCCGCCAGGACAGGTTCGTTTCGGCGGCAGATGTAATTTCGCCCGTCGATGAACTGCTCTCGGACGCCGCCGTCATATCCGAACATCACGACTTCGACGCCTTCCTGTGCGTCGCCGGCAAGTCGGCGGGTAATTTCGTTCGCGGCGTTGAGGACGAGGCGGCTGCCGGGGCGCTGGTGGCGGAAGATGTTGGATTTCGCCTGTATATACTCGTCCATATCGAGGTGGTAGTTGAGGTGATTCGGGGTGATGTTTGTTATGACGGCGACATTCGGGCTGCGCTTCATCGTCTGCAGCTGAAAGGAGGAAAGCTCGACCGCGGCGATGTCGTCGGGGGACATTTCTTCGACTTTCGGGAGCAGCGGCTCGCCGATGTTGCCGCCGAGGAAGACGCGGGGGAATGCCCGCTCGAGCAGTCTGCCGATGACGGTTGTCGTGGTGGTTTTGCCGTCGGAGCCGGTGACGCCGATTATCGGGCAGGGGCAGAGCTCGAAAAACAGCTCCATTTCCGAAGTTATAAGCGCGCCGCGCTCTGCCGCCGCCAGTAACTGTGGCTTGTCAAAGCGGATGCCGGGCGTGCGGAAGACCGCTTCGTCGGCAATGCCGTCGAGATAAGCCTCTCCGCAGACGACCGTTACCCCGGCTTTTTCCAGCTCTCCCGCCAGCGGCTCAAGCTGTTCGCGGGGCTTTATGTCGCGCGCGGTGACGCGGATTCCGCGGTCAAGCAGCCACCCGATGAGCGGGCGGTTTGATATGCCGATCCCGACGACCGACGCCGTCTTAAAGCCGAGGTTTGTGTATTTCATGGATGTATTCTCCGTTGAATTTGAGTATAGATATATTATATAATATATTTGAGGTTTTTATTTGAAGATTTGCGGGAATTTACAGATATTTCAAAAATGGGATTTTGCGAAGTAAATAATTTAATCCGTTCTCCCGATAATGTTGACAAACCCCTTCCCGGGTGTTATAATTATGGCAGGAAATACAATACGGAAATGAGATGATGAAATGAAAAATTTATATCGCATTTCAGCGGCGCTGCTTGCCGTGACAGTTGCTTTTTCCGCAGGCGCCGTATTTGTCGGCTGCGGAGATGAGTCCGGCGGTGCGGACGTTACCGCCGCACCCGAAGTGACCGATATCGCCGAAACGACCGCCGAACCCGGAACCACGGCGATGACCGAGCCGGAATTGCCCCCGGCCGATTTCGAAGGATATGAGTTCCGGTTCGTCCTCCAGGACGACAGCCACGGCGAGTGGAAGGGGCGGGAGTTCGGCGAGGGGGAACAGACCGGCGACACGCTGAACGACGCCCTTTACGAGCGCGACCTCAAAGTCAGCGAGCTCTACAACATTTCGCTAAAACCGCTGTTCACCGGGGACCTTGTACGGCTCTTAAAAAACACCGTTACCGCCGGGGACAACGCCTGCGACGCGCTGTTCATCCAGGCGCCGCAGCTGACCGCGCCTGCCATGAACGGGCTTTTGTTCGACATAAAACAACTGCCGGGTCTCGACCTTGAAAACCCATGGTGGGACGCTTACGCCGCGAAGACGCTTTCGATCGGCGGGCGGCTGTTCTTCACCTACGGCGACATGAAC
>JAAZGC010000243.1 GCA_012511425.1 Clostridiales bacterium
GAATATTATTTAGCGGAACTTTCCCGACATATAACCGTCTATAAAGTAGAAGATGCAAAATACAGTTTTCCATGAGGTTAATCATATGACTTGCAGACAAGTCGAATCCCTTATTCCGGATTTTATCTCCGGAGATCTTGCGGGTGACGAGCTTGAAGAAGTCAGAACACATATAGAGGGATGTTCCGAATGCGCCAAAGCCGCAGAACTTTTTAAGTCTACTATATTTCTGATTAAAGAATCGGCATACTCTCCGCCAGAAGAAATTGTTTCAAATGTAAAAAATCGAATAAACGCATATAATAAAAGGCAAAGGATTTTCCGATTGGCGATGAGATACACCGCCGTTGCCGCCGTTGCTGCAATTATCCTTTCGGTAACTTTGTCAAGGCTGCCTAAATTGGGCATGAAAAGCGATATGTCGGTTATTCCGAAAAATTCTCAATCGGCCGGTGAGATGTCTGCCGAAGACATTAAAATACAGGGCGGTATAAGCGAAGATTCTGTTATCACCGAAGCAAATCAGATTGCCCCGCGCGCCGCAATGATGACTCCGTCTCAATTAATCTCTCCCGAACCGGAAGAAGCTGCGGAAGATCAAACAATGGCTGAAACGGAAGAAGTGCTGGGAGTAATGACTTACGGATTGCTTCCGGCTCAGGAAGATGCTGTTGACAAAGCGGCAGACGAAGTTCCGGAAACACCGGTAGCCGAATATTCACTCCCCGAAGATAACAGTGAAGAGATATACTACGCTTCGGGTGATTTCAAAGCCTTTTCTTTAGCTGCACCGCCGGCTCCGAAGCTTGTTGCCCCAAATCTCGACGGCGCGGAATATCTTATAAATAATTACGCTCCCGAATTCGAAGGAAGAGTGTATGAAATTTACACAACCGGCAGCGGGATCGGGGACGATCCGGTGCTTATGCGTAAGTTCAATAAAATGGAAAACGAAGACTATAATCTATATTTTGCCAAAAATACGATTGATGTCGCGGATACGGTCTGTTTCGCATCCGGCGGCGGATATCGCATGAACGGTTTTGAAAGTACAGCCAGGACAGACGGAAGCATGTATATCATTATTCTTGAATTTTTTAAAACGGAATAAGATGCAGCGCTGAAAATTAATAAATTGGAAGGCGGAATTTCCCGCCTTCTTATTGATTTTGAAATATTAAAGTAGTATAATGTTGAATGTATAATAGTTGGTCAAGGATGAGGAGATAGTTATGGATTTAGGCGGTATTTTCAGCGATTTGTTCGACACGCCGCTGTCGGAGAAGCAGAAAAAGGCACTCGAATGGGTTGAAGCTTTCCTGCTTATATTATTATTGAATATTGTTTCGAAGCTAATTGCGTCCGCAATTACCCTTTGCACCAGAGGCGTTTACGACATGCTGAGCGGTGCCACATACACCAACAGTGAAATGAGACTTGACATAACATACGCGCTGACTTTTCCTATAAATCTGGCGCTGTTGTTTTTCTCCATTGTAATCAGACGCTCCAGATTTCAATGGGACGAAAATGTCGACACATGGAAACCTGCAAGGAAAGGCTTTTTTGTCAGGCATTTTATAGCTTATGCATTCTATTCTCTTATAACAGATATATTCTACGCGGTTGTCGGAGTTTATAATGTATATCACCCGACAA
>JAAZGC010000030.1 GCA_012511425.1 Clostridiales bacterium
GACGGCGAACCGCCGCATCTCCCGCACCGAAGCGGCTCTCCTGGCGGCGCTTAACCTGATGGACGAGCGGCTTCACGCCGAGCTGCGCACGAGCGACCTGAATTCCCGTTTTGCCGAATACGGCCGCGTCCTCGACGATGCCAAGCGGGAAAACGACGAGCTGCGGAAGCTCTTGGGCAGATGACCGCTCAAAGCGGTAAGAATTTAAAAAACGGAGCTTTGCCGGAACTGCTCTCCCCGGCAGGCTCGCACAAAGCGCTTGCGGCGGCGCTCGACGCCGGAGCCGACGCCGTATATTTCGGCGGATCGGCTTTCAACGCGCGGATAAACGCCGCAAATTTCGACGAGGGCGCCATTGTCGCGGCGATAGCCGAATGCCACTCAAACGGTGCGCGGGCTTATATAACCGTCAACACCCAGCTTTACGACCGAGAGCTGCTCCCGGCGCTCAAATACGCCGCCTTCCTTTACGAAAGCGGCGCCGATGCGCTTATTGCCGCCGATCCGGGCTTTGTTTCGCTTGTAAAACAGCACATTCCGGATTTTGAGCTGCACGCCTCGACACAGATGACGGCGCACAGCACATCGGCCGCCCGGCTGCTTTCAAGCCTCGGCTTTTCGCGGATGGTCTGCGCGAGAGAGCTTTCCGAAGCGCAGCTCCGCCGACTCTGCGCCGAATCGCCGCTTGAGATCGAGGTGTTCGTTCACGGCGCATACTGCGTTTCGGTTTCCGGGCAATGCGAATTCTCTGCGATGATAGGAAAGCGATCCGGCAACCGCGGTCTCTGCGCCCAGCCCTGCAGAATGGCTTACAACGGCAGATATCCGCTCAGCCTGAAAGACCTCTGCCTTGCGCCGCATATAACTAAACTGATCGATATGGGGGCGGCGTCGCTGAAGATCGAAGGGCGGATGAAGCCGCCGGGATATGTTTACGGCGTCACATCCATCTACCGCCGCCTGCTTGACGAGCGGCGGGACGCAAACGACGAGGAAATGACCGAGCTTGCCGCGCTGTTCAGCCGCAGCGGCTTCACCGACGGATATTTCACCGGCAAGGTCAACCGCTCGATGCTCGGCATCCGCAGCGAAGAAGACAAGGAAAACAGCCGCGAGGCAAAAGAAGCGCTGAAACGGGTCAGCGTCAGCCGCGAACCGCTCAAATCCGAAAAGCGCAGCGCCCCGGCGGTTCCGGAAACGCTGCCGCCGGCCGATTATTCCGATCTTCGCGGCGGTCTGCCGAAAACAACCGCCGAATTCCTCTCGGAAGACCAAATCCCGCGGAAGAACCGCCCCGAAGTCTGCCTTGTCCCGCTCGAAAGGTACGAAGGCGGCGCCGACGGAGTTATTCTGCCGCCGATTATCGCGGACGACAGGCTTGATGCGGTCAGAAGCGCGCTTGAAAGCGCCGCGGCGAGAGGGGCGAAATATGTCTCGGTCACGAACATCGGACAGCTCGATTGGCTGCCCGACGAGCCGTATATAAAGCAAAACCGGCTGGCGCTGCTCGGCAGCTTCCGGCTGAACGTCTTCAATTCACAGTCGCTCGCCCGGCTCTGTTCAATGGGGCTGTCGGGCTGTGAACTCTCGCCGGAGCTCACGCTTCCTCAGCTCCGCGACATCAAAGGCCCGGGGCGGGTTATCGTTTACGGGCGGGTGCCGCTGATGCTCTGCGCAAAAAAGATCGGCGCAAGGGAACTTAAAGACCGCAAAAACGTCCTATTCCCGGTGATTGAAACCGGCAGCGGAGACATCGTCTACAACTCCGTCGTGACTTACATGGGCGACCGCCGGGCGGAACTGCGCAAATACGGCCTTTCCCGCTTTCACTTCATCTTCTCGGACGAAAGCCGGGAAGAAGCCGAGGCAATACTCGA
>JAAZGC010000244.1 GCA_012511425.1 Clostridiales bacterium
CCGCGAAGGGACAGTATATCAGAAGCTGCGTCGTCGCGTCCACGATGGGCCCCGGCGTGAAGATAAACACTTCAAAGCTTTAATAAATTTTTTAGAGCTCTCCCGTTCGGGGGGAGCTTTTTCTTCATCGATGAAGTCGCTGAAGAAGCGAGTTTTGACTTGCGCCGCAGGGCGCAAGTCGCGAGTTTTGAATAGCGCCGGAGGCGCTATTCGCGAGTTTCACCTTTGGTGAAACATCGCCGTTCCCGGATAAAGTCATTAATTGTGTTTTTTCTAAGGTAGATTTTGCTACGCAAAATCGATTAATTGAAAATATCATCAATAAAGTGTTATTTGTCCAAAAAGTTTTGAAGGATTCCAAAGGGGTTCTGCGGACGCCCGCGAAGCGGACGTCCGCCGAGAGTTTTGGCTTTGCCAAAACTCTCCGTCCCAAAGCGAAGTCTTTATTTATGTTTTTTTCTGATGTAGGTTTTGTTTCACAAAACCATTAATTGAAATTAACATCAAGCAGGTTTTTTATTTGTTCAAAAAGTTTTGAAGGATTCCAAAGGTGCCTTTTTCAAAAGGCACCTTTGGCAGGGGGCAGGGGACGGAGTCCCCTGAAGATTTAAATATTATGGAAACCGGAAAATATAAATTTCGATATTATTACGGCCTTGTTGCCTTTTTTGCTTCGATAGTTCTGCTGATATTTGTCTGCGCGCCCTTGCAGCTTTATTTCGGGATGGCGGGGCTGGCGGCTACCGAGCTGATTCTGCTTTTGCTGGCGGTCGGGTCGGCGCTTCTGGCGAAGAAGCTGACCGGGACGGGGTTTAAAGAGATATTCCCGCTGAAGGTGCCGGATGCGGGGCAGATAATCGGGGCGGTCATGGTATATTTCGGCGGGTACATGCTGATGCTGGCGGCGGCGTATCTGTCGATGTTTTTCATGCCGGAGACGGCGGAGAGAGCGGCTCAGCTTTCCGATTTCACGACGACGGTACCGTTTCCGCTGGCGATTCTGATAACCGCCGTTATGCCGGCGGTCTGCGAAGAAGCGCTGCACAGGGGGTTCATCATGGCGTCATTCCGGACGCTTAAGGACGAGCCGCGGCTGAAAGGCAGAACGGCGCTCGTGAAGGTACTTGTCATCGGGCTGTGCGGCCTTGTCTTCGGGCTGTTCCATCTTGACCCGGTCAGGCTTTTGCCGACGGCGATTTTAGGCGGGGTCTTTGCGTATATGAACATCAAGACGGAGAGCATTCTGCCGTCGGTGATAATGCACTTCACAAACAACGTCTTTTCGGTCATCAGCATGTATGCTATGTCGGCGCTGCAGCAAGCGGTGCCGGATGAGCAGCTTGAAGCGGCGATGAGGGCGGCGGAGTCGGCTGCGGAGTCGGCTGCGGAGTCTTCCGTGTTCACAAATTTCAGAGCGGTGGCGGGGATTGCCATGATTTTGGCGGGACTTGCGCTGCTGCTGCTCTACGGCGGGATAAGGATGCTCAACCGGGTGAAGCGCGGAGTCGGCGGAGCGTATGCTTACGCAAACCCGGATTTCGGCGAAAATCCGCCGCAGGGATACGCTGCGACGCAGGAGGGCGATTTTCCCGGCGCTCCCGGCAGGGATACATATACCGAGCTTACAAGTCTGCCGGAGAGGATTTCGGCAAGTCCGCTTGCAAAGGCGGTTGCCGTCTTGCTGACGTCGCTTGTGCTGCTTTCGTCGGGAGGCGTCCTGATCATAACGTCGGGCGCTTTGCCGCAGGAGAGACCCTATTCCTTCGTCAGCATTTTCGATCATGACAGGGGGATTTACGAAGAAACGACTGCTGCGGAAACAGTTTCTGCGGAAACTACCTCCTCGGAAACAGCTTCTGACGAGCCGCC
>JAAZGC010000245.1 GCA_012511425.1 Clostridiales bacterium
ATCTTCGTCAAAGCCCTCGCTTTTGACCCGTATCGTCGTCCCTTCGGCGGGAGCGGCGACGGCGATAATGTCGAGGTCTATCGACGCGGCGAGGACGCGGCCGCGGTTGTGGTCGGTGTGGTTGCCGGAAACTTCGGTGCGGCCGGGCACGCTGAAAATACCGGCGCCCTCGGCGTTTCCGTAAAGGGCGAGAAATTCCTTCGCTGCTTTTGTCCAGCGTATACGCTGGGCGCCGAGGCGTTCTTCGCCGTAGAGCGCGAGCAATTTTTCATCGCAAGAGCCGTTTTCAAGCCCTGAAAGGATTTTTTCGATATTCATTTCGGCACCTTCTTTATATAATTTCATTTTATTTACTCAAACAATATTATAGCATAAATCTTTAAAAGAGGCAATAACCTTTTACATAAATTTAACCTCGGCATCTGCGGAAAATATCGTTCAATGCTTGACACGGCGTCTGTGAGGTGATATAATCATAATGGGGAATAATTATTCGAAAACAAACCAAAAGAACGCTGTTGCAGCAGAAAGGCATGATATGCGCAACAAAAAGCTTATTCTTGCGGCTGTAATATTAATATCGGCCGCACTGCTGACCGGAAATCTGTCCGCCGCTTCGGTAAAGGGCGGCGCTCACTGGTCTGACGCGGTTGTCAGCGAGGCGGCGTGGGGAACGCCGACTATCGACGGTGTTATATCAACCGGCGAGTGGGATCACGCTCCGGTAATCACCGTGACACTTGACGACCCCGTCGTAAAAGAATACGGCATTTATCAGGGCGGCTGGGAATCCGACAAGTCGAACACCGCCGATTTCTCGACCGAAGTCCGCTTCCTCTGGGACGACAAGAGCCTGTATATTTATGAAAACCGCACCGACGACGATGTTATAATAGACGGCTCCTCCGAAACTCCGTGGAGCGGCGGCGACGGAAACCTTATCTTCCTTCAGGTCGCCGACGATGACAGCGCAATTAACCCCGAAGGCTGGGCACACCACATCTTCTACATCGCCGGAAATGACAGCGGCGAGTGGGGCGGCGCCGCGGCGGTCAGAATCGTAAATGAAGCGGACGGCAGCAAGGAAACGGTAAAATACGACGAAATCAAAGCTGTCGCATTCGAAACCGCAGGCGGCTGGGCGATCGAAGTCGAAGTGCCGTGGTCGGTATTTCAGAAGAATGTCCCCGAATTCGCGCCCGAAGTCGACTGCATCCTCGGTTTCTCGATGGTTCCGATCGACAACGATGACGACGGCGCCGATTTCAGCCAGCTCTGCTGGTTCAGACAGGATCAGCAGCTCGGCGTTCCCCGTGACTACGACTTCGGAGGCTGGGCGCAGCTTCGCCTGCTTGAGCCGGTTATAGTCGAAGAGCCTGCCGCCGAGCCGGCTACGGAAGCCGCACCGGAAGCCGCGGCAGAGCCGGCGCCGGAAGCCGCAGCGGTACCGCAGACGGCCGAACCGGCAGCGCAGACATCCGACTCAATCGGACTTCTCGTCGCCGTCGCCGCAGCCGCCGCAATTCTGGTGAAGAAAACCAAAAGAGACTGATCTTCGAGATTAAAAGGCTGTAATTGGTAAGACACTGCCGCCCGGGTTTAATGCCCGGGCGGTTTTTGTTTTTCCGGCAAATGAAGCAACGGATGAAAATTTCTCGCATCAATCCATGTTTTACAGCTATTTGCTTGACATATGAGCCGCCTTGCGCTATAATATAATAATAAAGAGAAAAAAATCTATTACGGAACAGGATGTTTTATTATGGAACAAAATAAATTATATATAAAAGCACGGGGCTTTTTCGAGGAGCTGAGCCAGATCCCCCGCGGCTCCGGCAACACCGACGGAATTTCCGCCTGGCTCCAGAAATGGGGACGCGACCGCAATCTGTATGTCGTCCGCGATGTCATGGGCAACGTTTATATGCGCCGCGACGAAACGCCGGACGAAGACCCGATTCTGCTCCAGGGGCATATGGACATGGTCTGCGAAAAGGACAGCGGAGTTAAGCATGATTTTAACAGCGACCCCATCTACCTGTCCGAGGAAGACGGCAAGCTCACCGCCATCGGCACCACCCTGGGCGCCGATAACGGAACCGGCGTCGCTTTGGCGCTGGCGGCGATGGATTCGCTCGATGAGCTTAAGCCGGTCGAGGCTCTGTTCACCGTCGACGAGGAGATAGGCCTGCTCGGAGCCGCCGGTTTTGATATGGGAAACACGACCGCCGAAAGGCTCGTCAACATCGACTCCGGCGGGGACAATGTCGTTGTCGTCGGATCAGCCGGCGGCGAGCGGGAAAAGCTCACCCTTTTCTACGACGCGATCCCGGCGGTGAATACTCCGGTTCTGATAAGCCTCGACGGGCTCAAAGGAGGCCATTCCGGAACCGAAATCGGTGCGGGGAACAAAAACGCGCTTTGCGTGATGGGACGGGTGCTGAACGACCTTTACTCCGCCCGCCCGTTCAACCTGATCTCGCTTAACGGCGGACTGAAAGGCAACGCCATCCCGCGCTCCGCCGAATGCGTCATTGCGGCGTTCGACGCCGAACATGTGGTTGAGAGGGTTGCCGAGCTTGAAAAGATTATAAAAGGCGAATTTGCGCACGGCGATCCGGACGCCGGAACCTTCCGGCTGAGAGCGGAAAAGATACGCCAGTCCCGCCGCGGCGACTATTCCGACCACTCGGGCAAACTGACGATGCTGCCGCCGAGGGATACCGGCAGAGTCATCTCGCTTCTGACCCTCGCGCCGAACGGAGTCATCCGCCGCGACGGCGAATTCGTCATCACCTCGACAAACTTGGGCATCGCCGCGACAAATCACCGCGAAAA